>CBDTZA010000167.1:0-5201 GCA_965364785.1 uncultured Roseovarius sp.
AGCCCTACATGAAGCATACTGGTGGCTCGATGTCGCCTTTCACGGCCTGGATCATGCTCAAGGGACTCGAAACGATAGATCTTCGGGTGCATGCACAGGCCGACACGGCCTTGGCGATTGCCGAGGCTCTGCAAGGTCATGACGCTCTGGCGCGCACGATTTTTCCGGGCCACCCAAGCCATCCGCAGTATGATCTGGTGATGCGTGAAATGGGCAAGGGCGGCACCGTTGTGGCGCTTGATCTCAAAGGCGGGCAAGAGGCGGCGTTTCGCTTTTTGAACGCGCTCGAGATCGTGGTGATTTCCAACAATCTTGGCGATGCCAAGTCGATCGTGACCCATCCCGCCACCACCACGCATCAGCGTCTGCCGGCCGAACAAAAGGCGAGCCTTGGCATCACGCCGGGCCTTGTACGGTTGAGTGTCGGGCTGGAAGATCCTGAAGACCTGATCGCCGATATCACCCGCGCCCTCGCCGCCGCGACCTAGACGCGGGCCGCTACGTGCGTCCTTGCCAGGGCGTGATTGATCCGTTTTGCCGCTTTTGCCGTAAATCATTACGAAATTGGCAATTCTTGTCAATCCGCCCTATGTAATAGGTCTGGCAGCACGGATAAGGAAACCCTGCGATGAATGTGCACCCGTCTGAGATAAACCGCATGCCGGACCGAGATGACGCGAAAGAGGCGCTGGCGTTGTTGCGTGTCTGGGCGCAGACGTCCACGCCAGAAGAGGTGGCCGATCTTGATCCGTCAATCGCGCGCCTTTTGCCGACGGCGCAGGTGTCAAACTATCCGGTTCTGACGCGGAAATATGACGAGGATTTCACCGTTGATGCGGCGTACCGTGCGTCGCTGCCGGATCTGCAAAACGGGCCCAGCTCGCTTATTCGCGGCACCAAGCAGCATCTTCAGCATGTGGGCATTTCCAATTTCCGCCTGCCTATCCGCTTTCACACCCGCGACAATGGCGATCTGACGCTGGAAACCTCTGTGACCGGCACCGTCAGCCTTGAGGCAGAGCGCAAGGGCATCAATATGTCCCGGATCATGCGCAGCTTTTACAAGCATGCCGAAAAAACCTTTAGTTTCGAGGTGATGGATGCCGCATTGCGCGACTACATCACCGATCTCGACAGTGTCGACGCGCGCCTGCAAATGCGGCTGTCCTATCCGGCGCGGGTGCGATCCTTGCGCTCGGGTCTGGAGGGGTTTCAGTATTACGATATCGCGATGGAACTGGTGGAAACCGACGGTGTGCGGCGCAAGTTCATGCATCTTGATTACGTCTATTCCTCGACCTGCCCCTGTTCGCTTGAGCTGTCAGAGCATGCACGCTCAACGCGCGGCCGACTGGCGACGCCGCATTCGCAGCGCTCGGTCGCGCGGTTGTCGGTTGAGGTGGTCGAGGGCGATTGCCTGTGGTTTGAGGACCTGATCGACATCGCCCGCCGCGCGGTGCCGACCGAGACCCAGGTCATGGTCAAACGCGAAGACGAACAGGCCTTTGCCGAGCTGAACGCCGCCAACCCGATCTTTGTCGAGGATGCCGCGCGCCTGTTCTGCGAGCAATTGCTGGCCGATCCGCGAATCGGTGATTTCCGGGTGATCGCAAGCCATCAGGAAAGCCTGCACAGTCACGACGCAGTCAGCGTTCTGACCGAGGGTGACACTTTTGCCTCCGATAGCCTTGACCCCAAGTTGTTTCACACGTTGGTGCATGGGGGCTGAGGCGGGCAGGGTGATCTGCCTGTTTCTTCGCCGAAGCGTGTAAATTTTCAGCAGATTCCCGCGTATCGGGTGCAAATTGATTTGACGTTAGGTCAATTCAGTGACACCGACGCCTTGCCTCGCGTCATGCTATTGTCATTCGACGCTGGTAACGCGCTCTTGCACTGGCTCAAAAGGATACTGATATGCTCGCCCCCGACTATCCGATGAAACTCTCCGCTGCTGGAATACGGTTTGCCGGCTACATGATCGAAAGCAATCTGCGCGTGGTGCAGGTGCTTGGACAGGCCGCGTTGAAGGCCGGGCCGTTTTCGGGCCAGTTGAAGACAAAAGCAGCAACGCCGCAGCGCGCCCTGCGCACAGTAGCCGCCAAACCCGTAGCCGCCAAACCCGTAGCGGAGAAACCCGCGCCTGTGAAACACGTTGCGCCTGTGAAACATGTCGCTCCTGTTGAGGCGACCCCGGTTGCTAAAGCGCCAACCGCACCGGTTGCAGTGAAAGCCGTAGCGCCCGCATTGGCCCCGGTTGCCAAATCCGCTCCTGTCGTTGCACCCACCGAAGTGAAAGCCGAAGTGAAAGCCGAAGTGACCAAAGTGGTCTCCGATGCCAAGCCCGTGCCCGCCGCCGCATTGATCGAAGTGAAAGCCGCAGCGCTCACGGCAACCCCTGTTTCCAAAGCTGCATCCGTCGAAGCCCCGGCCAAAATGGAGGCCAAAGCCGCCCCTGCGGCCCCTGCGGCCCCTGCGGTGACGTCTCCAAAAGTTGCCGAACCGGCCCCGGTTTACGCCCCGGCCAAGGCCCACCGCAAACCGTCGACGCCGCCCGCCATGCCTGCGTCGAGAAAGAAAAATAAAAGAAAATAACGGCTTATTGGCCGGGATGCATCTGGTGCAACCCGGCCATTCCCTATTGGCGGTGGTAACGTCAATGGCGCTGACCTATCTTGATCGCAGGGAGGAAACCTGAACATAAATGCAAGTGAGGTTTCCAATGGCGAATATTACAACGAACATCCCGGCATCGCCCCTGCGCGACGGCTGGAAAAAATTCACAGCGGCCCTGATGCGCGGCCTTGAACGCCACAGTCAGGTCACATCGCGCCGCAACCGGATTGAAGCGCTGGAAGCAAAATCCGACGCAGAGCTTGCAGCCATGGGGATCCGGCGCGACGAGATTGCCTATCACGTCTTCAAAGACCTGTTTTACGCCTGAGGCCAACACGCGCCATCACGCAAGACCTAAACCCCGGTGGGCCGATCCCGCCGGGGCTTCTTTATGCTGCAATGCAGCAACACTTTGCTTATCGGTTCAGTTCTCCCAAGGTTTCTGGACAAACCTGCCCTATATTACCCTCAGGGAGGAACCTGTCTTAGATCTGACGAAAGGGGTTCCAAATGGCCGACCAAGACCTGCATACCCGATTCTTGCCCGCCACATGGCGGCGCGGTCTGGATTTGTTTCTGGCCGAACATGCGGCAGGGATGAACGCCTATATGATCAGCCGCACACGCCTTGCCAGCCTGGCCCAGATGCATAGCCTGAGCGATAGCGAACTGGCCGCTATGGGGCTTTCGCGCAAAGATATCCCGGCCTTTGTCTTCGAGGATATCTTGCCCGGCTAACGCCACCCTCAATATGCGCGCGCATCCTGCTTGACAGTGCCGCGCCCAAAGCCCAACTCTGCGCCTCATGTTTGATATGCGTCCCGTGGGATATCTTGTTGGCCTGATGGTCATGGCTATGGGGCTAACCATGGCGTTGCCTCTCTTGGTGGATATCGCCGAGGGCCGCGAGCATTGGCCGGTTTTCGCCGAAAGCCTTATCATTACCTGCCTGATTGGCGGCCTTGTGGCGCTGGCCTGTAAAAACTCGGTTGGCGATGGGCTTACGGTGCAGCAATCGTTTTTGCTGACCACGCTGGTCTGGGCGATGCTGCCGCTGTTCGGGGCGATCCCGTTCATGCTTGGTGAGACCAAGCTTGGCTTTATCGATGCCTATTTCGAAGCGATGTCCGGCCTGACCACAACCGGGGCGACGGTGTTGGTGGGGCTCGATGACCTGCCCAAGGGAATCCTGCTGTGGCGGGGGATTCTGCAATGGCTTGGCGGGCTTGGAATCGTGATCGTGGCCTTGGTGTTCCTGCCGGTGATGCGCGTCGGCGGCATGCAGTTTTTCCGCTCCGAGGGGTTTGATACCTTTGGCAAGGCGCTGCCGCGTACGATTGATATCTCAAAGGGGGTGCTCAACGTCTATCTTGCCCTCACTGCGACCTGCACGCTGTTTTACCTTGTCGTTGGCATGGACGCGTTCGAGGCGACGGTGCATTCGCTGACCACCGTGTCGACGGGCGGGTTTTCGACGTCGGATGCGTCCTTCGCAAGCTTTCCCGGCGCGCCGCAATATGTCGGCGTCGCGTTCATGATCCTCGCCAGCCTGCCATTCGTGCGCATGATGCAGGGGGTGCAGGGCAATATCCGCCCGCTGTTGCACGATACCCAGGTGCGCACCTATCTGCGCTGGATCGGCTATGCGGTCATTCTTGTGGTCGGCTATGACCTTGTGGTGATTGGCGAGCTGAGCGAAGAGCGCGTGCGCGAGCGTCTGTTCAACGTCGTGTCGGTCTTTACCGGCACCGGTTATGGCGATGGCGACCTGATGGGATGGGGGCATATGCCCTTTGTGGTGCTGATCATAGTGGGGGCGATTGGCGGCTGTACCGGCTCGACCGGCTGTTCGATCAAGATCTTCCGCTATCAGCTGATGCTGAACGCGCTGGCGCAACAGACCCGGCGGATTTTCAACCCGTCCAGCGTGATGATCCTGCGCCACGAGGGGCGCCGGGTTGAAGATGAAGTTCTGCAATCGGTGATGCTTTTGTTCACCTTCTATATCCTGTCGCTTGGGTTTTTCAGCGTGGCGCTGGAATTGACCGGGCTGACGGTTTTGGAATCTGTGACTGCCGCCTGGACTGCAATTTTCAACGTTGGCCCGGCTTTTGGCGAGAATGTGGGCCCGACCGGCGCGCTTGATGGCTTTCCAAGCGAGGCCAAGGCGCTCATGATCCTCGCGATGTTGATGGGGCGGCTTGAAATCGTCGCTGTCGTCGTTTTGCTTTTGCCCGCGTTCTGGCGGTCCTGACCTCTGTTTTTGGGAGATATATGATGGCTGATAAATCCGGCACTTTCCGCGCGCAAGCCCCGCTTGGGGCGCAGATCAGCCATATGCTCAAGGCGCGCGGGGTGGACACCATCTTTGGCATTCCGGGTGTGCATAATCAGGAAATGTATCGCGGCATTGAAGAGGCGGGCATTACCCATGTTCTGGCCCGCCACGAACAGGGGGCGGGGTTCATGGCCGATGGCTATGCGCGCGCCACCGGCAAGCCGGGGGTGGCCTATGTGATCACCGGGCCGGGGCTGTGCAATATCATGACGCCGATGGGGCAGGCCTATTCGGATTCCGTGCCGATGCT
>CBDTZA010000168.1:0-5168 GCA_965364785.1 uncultured Roseovarius sp.
TTGGCATCGGATCAGGCGCCTATCAGCGCGAGTTTGACCGCATGATGCCCGGCCTCGATCAACGCGACAGCTGGCAATACATGCAGGAATCGCTGCCGGTGGTGCAAAAACTGTGGGCCGGGGACTATGCCCATGAGGGCACATATTGGCGCTTTCCGACCGCCACATCCTGCCCCAAACCGGTGCAACCGGAGGTGCCGATCTGGGTTGCGGCGCGCGCGCCGATCACCTTTGATTATGCGGTCGAACATGGCTGCGACATCATGAGCTGGCCGCTGACCATGCCGTTTTCCGAGGCCGAAGCGTATCGCGCGCGGCTTGACGCGGCGATCGCCAAAAACGGCGGGCGCTATGACGGGCGGTGGGCCCTGATGCGCCACACCGCCGTTTATGAAACCAAAGCTGACCGGACCGGGGCAATGGCGTCGCTGCGCCGGGTGCTGGGGCAATTTGGCAACCTGATGATGAAGCGCGGCGAGGTCGTGAACGGCTTTCCCGATCCGGTGCCGCTTGAAGAGATGGCGGGCAACGCGCGGGTCGATCCCGAGATGCTTGAGGAAAACCTTATGTTTGGCGCGCCTGATGTGGTGGTTGAAAAGCTTAGGAAATATCAAGACCTTGGGGTTGATGCCTTTATCTATTACGCCTCGATGGGCATGGATATGGCGCAGCAAAAACGCTCGCTTCAACTGTTCATCGACAAGGTGATGCCGCAATTCGCACAAAAGGAGCTAGCTGATGCCGGTTGAGATCAGACGCACCCTGACGCTGGTTCAAACAACCTATCTGGAAGGCTTTAAAGAGGTGGCAGAGCCGACCAGGCTGGTCTCGGCGCTTGCCATCATCCGCAACCCGTGGTTCGGGCGCGGTCATGTCGAAGACCTTGGCCCAGAAATCCGCGAAGCGGGGCCAATCCTTGGCCAGCTTCTGACCGATATGATCCTTGATGTGACGGGCGAGCGGCTTGAAGGTTATGGCAAAGCGTCGATTGTCGGTATGGGCGGCGAGATCGAGCACGCGCAGGGGCTTACCCATACCCTCTGGTTTGGCAACAAGTTCCGCGATGCGGTCAAGGCCAAGACCTATCTGGCCTTCACCAACACGCGCGGCGCGGCGGGCACCTCGCTTATGATCCCGCTGATGGACAAGGACGATGCCGGGCGTCGCTCGCATTACCAAACGATCCACACGGTTGTGCCCGATGCCCCTGCGGATGATGAGATTGTCATGGCTCTGGGCGCATCCGTGGGCGGGCATCCTAACCACCGTATTGGCGACCGCTACGCCGATCTGCGTGAAATGGGTCATGATCCTGATAACCCGGCGGGGGTCTGAATGGTCCTGTCGGCGGGTGGCACCGCCTATGATCTGAGCGGGCCAGAAGGCACGCCGGTTGTCGCGTTGATCCACGGGTTGGGCCTTACGCGCCAAAGCACATGGGGTATGATCGCGCCGATCCTGTCGCAACGTTTTCGCGTGCTGTCCTATGATCTTTGCGGGCATGGTCAGTCAATCTTGCCCGCCAATGGCTCTAGCCTGACGGTCCTGTCAGAACAGCTTATCACGTTGATGGATGAGCTTGGGATAGGGCAGGCGGCCCTGGTTGGCTTTTCCCTTGGCGGCATGATCAACCGGCGCTGCGCCATGGATCATGGCGGGCGGGTCTCGTCGCTGGTGGTGCTCAATTCACCGCATGAGCGCGGGGCCGCGTTGCAACAACAGGTTGAGGCCGCCGCGCGCGATGCGGGCGCGGGCGGGCCAGGGGCGACGATTGACGCCGCCCTTGCGCGGTGGTTTACCCCGGCGTTCCGGGCCGGGCACGCCAATGCCGTGGCCGACATCCGGCGCGTGGTGCTGGCCAATGATCCGGGCAACTATGCGCTGCACCGCCGGGTGTTGGCCGAAGGCGTGACCGAGTTGATCCGCCCCAAGGTGGCGATCAGCCATCCGGCTTTGGTCATGACCTGCGAACACGACAGCGGCAGCACGCCCGCGATGGCCAGGACCATCGCCAGCGAGATCAACGGTGCAGAGGTGATCATCGTGCCGGGGCTAAAGCACCTTGGCCTGATAGAGCGCCCAGAGCTTTTCACCGCACCGATCATTGAGTTTCTGACAGCCTGCGCGACTTGAAGAAAATTCCTTTGAAACAGGAATTCAGCGCGGTCCGTGGGATTATTGTTCTACACTTCCTGCCTGTTCGGGATTATATTCGCTTTTATTCGGCGGTGCCGGAACGTCTTTGCGGGAATGCATGAGCTTAATTGCTGCGGTTCCTTTTGCGCTCACCATAAGGTGAATATGGCGCATGTGATCTTGTTGTTACCCTGTCATAGCCTTACGTTCCGCGGCAGATAAACAAGGGGATTTACCATGTTCCATACGTTCAAAAATGCCTGCCTTGCCGCCGCAGTGGCGGTTCTGCCATTGGCCGCGCAGGCCGCTGGCCTTGGCCCGTTGATTGACCCGGTCAGCCTTGATGCGGCTATCATCGAGAAAGATCCTATCGTTCTGGATATTCGCGGCGGCTCTTATGTCGAAGGCCATATCGCCGGCGCTCTTTCGGCGCCTTATGGTGATTTTCGTGGGCCGAGTGACAACCCCGGCTCGCTTGTTCCGCAAGACAAGATGACCGCGGTCCTGCGCGGGCTTGGCATCACCACGGATCGCCCGGTTGTTGTGGTTCATCAGGGCAGCGATCAGACCGATTTTGGCGCCGCTGCGCGGGTTTACTGGACGCTGAAATCAAGCGGTGTCAGCGATCTGGCGATCCTGAATGGCGGCATGAATGCCTGGCTCAAGGCCGGTCTGCGCGTCCAGAAAGGCGCGCAAGAGGCGGTCAGCCCAAGCGACATCACGGTAAATTATTCGCATGAATGGCTCGCGACGCGCGAAGATATCAAGGATATCGTCGATGGCAAAACCTCGGCCGAACTGGTCGACGCGCGCCCCGAAAGCTTTTGGAAGGGCGACACCAAGCACGCCGCCGCCGCCAAGCCCGGCACCTTGCCACAATCGAAATACTTTACCCATGACCGTTGGTTCGCCTCTGATGATCCGACCCGGATCAAACCCGATCTGATCCGCAGGCTGGCGGCGGAAAATGGCTTTGAGCAGGGTGATAAGCTGGTGTCGTTCTGCAATACCGGGCATTGGGCGGCGACCAACTGGTTTGCGCTCAGCGAAGTTGTCGGCATTGACGGTGTGAAACTTTATCCCGAATCCATGGTCGGCTGGTCGCACACCGGGCATGAAATGGCCAATGTTCCGGGGCTCTTCCAGAACATGATGAACAAGATGACCGGTAAATACTGAGGTTCCCATGTCCACATCCACCACAACGCTGCCGCCATCGCCCCCCGGTTTCATGTCACGCAGCGTGGTACTGGTGGGGGTGGCGGCCCTGCTTTTGGGCCTCGCCATGGTGGCAGGGCCGAGATACGGAGCGCTTTTGGCGATCGGAATGGGCTTTGGCCTTGCGCTTGAGGGGTTTCGCTTTGGCTTTACCGGGCCATGGCGGCGAATGATCCTGCAGCGCGATGCCTCTGGCCTGTTGGCGCAACTGATCTGCATCGCCATCGTGGCGATTTTCGCCTTTCCAATGCTGGCCAATAACGGCGCCGAGATCAAAGGCGCGCATGCGCCGATTGGCCTTGCCATGATTGGCGGGGCCTTTGTCTTTGGCGCCTCGATGCAGATCGTCATGGGCTGTGGCTCGGGCACGCTTGTCAATGCCGGAAGCGGCAATGCGGTGGCTGCCCTTGCCCTGCCGTTTTTCGCCATCGGAAGCTTTGGCGGCGCCTATCACCTCTCGTGGTGGACCTCGCTTGGCAGCCTGCCGGTCGTCGCCCTGAGCGGCACCAGCGGGTTGATGATCACGTTGGCCGGTCTTGCGGCGATTGGTATGGTGGCGGTTCTGCTCGGGGCCAAGAACAGCTGGCGCATCCCGGCGCGCTATTGGATGGCGGTGGCGGCACTGGCGGGCCTCGCCATCCTGCATCTGGTCGTCGCAGGTCAGCCTTGGGGCGTGGTCTATGGTCTTGGCCTTTGGGTGGCCAAGGGCGTGGTCGCCATGGGCGCGGACCTCTCTGGATCACCCTTTTGGGCCGCACCGGGCAATGCCGAACGGATCACCGCGAGCGTGTTGACCGATGTCACCTCGCTAACGGATTTCGGCCTGATCTTTGGCGCGGCCCTTGTGGCGTGGTGGCGCGCGGGGCTGGGATCGCCGATTGGGAAATACCCGCTCAAAGCCTGGGCTTCGGTGATTATAGCTGGGCTTTTTCTGGGCTATTCCTCGCGCCTCGCGTTTGGCTGTAACATCGGTGCGTTCTTTAGCGGGGTCAGCACCGGATCACTGCATGGCTGGGTCTGGTTCGTCGCGGCCTTTGCGGGGTCGTGGTTCGGCATCAAGCTGCGCCCGCTTTTGGGGTTGGAGGCACGCACATGACACGGGGCCATGTTGTTTTCATCACCCTGCTGGGTGTGGCCGGGTTTCTTGGTCTGGATTATGCCAACTCAGCGCCGCTGAACCCCTATAACGCGCCGCCGCTCTTGGCGCTCGGCTCGGGCCTTGCGGCCACGGGCGCGCATTGCGCGGCGCCGCCGCCACCGCAGTAACGACAGCTGTCACAATAAACAACGGGCCGGTCTTGCGTGACCGGCCCGTTGTTTATTTTGCGATATCCACACCGCTTAGCCGGGCGTGAGATAGCTCATCGGATCAACACTGTCGAACCCATCGCGCACCTCGAAATGCAGCGCGGCACTGCCGTCACGCCGGATCTCCGCAAGCTTTTGACCGCGCTTGACGGTGTCGCCCTTGGCCACGGCAAGCCTGCTCACGTTGGAATAGACGGTCAGAATATTGCCCGAATGCTTGACCACGATGATCGGGATGCCGTTGGTATCCTCGGTGATTGCCGCGACAAGACCATCATCGGCGGCTTTGACCGTGGCGCCGGGCGTGGCCGAAATGTCGATGCCGTCATTGCGGCCCTTGACATATTCGCGCACGATATCGCCCTTGACCGGAAAGGCCATGCGGCCCGATTTTGCGGCACTCTGGGTTTTGCCCAGATCGGGCGCGGCGGTGGTCTTGATCGGCGTGGCCTTGGGCACGGTCACCTCATCGGGCAGCGGCTTGGCGGCACTGGGCGGCGTCGGTG
>CBDTZA010000169.1:0-5111 GCA_965364785.1 uncultured Roseovarius sp.
TCAACGAGGCATTCGATCTCGGTGCCATGCTTTTGCGCGGCGGCAGAGAGGTCGGCCACATTGTTGATATCATCGACACAACAAATCGTGCGCGCGCCAAGCAGTGGCATGCGGGCAAGGCGGTCAATCTTTTCGGGTTGGGTCACCTGATTGGAGACCAGCACATCCTTGATGCCGCCACGGGCAAAGACTTCGGCCTCTGACACCTTCTGACAGCAGACACCGCAAGACCCGCCGAGGCGTTCCTGCAACAGGGCCACATCGACCGATTTGTGCATCTTGCCATGGACCCGGTGGCGCATGCCGTGGGATTTGGCGAAATCGCCCATTTTCTTGATGTTGCGCTCAAGCGCGTCCAGATCCAGCACAAGGCAGGGCGTCTGGATATCGGCCTCGTCCATGCCCGGCAGGGCGGGCACGTCATAGCCGACTTCGAGATCGTCAAATGTTACAGGCTTGTTCATTTCAGTATCCTCACTTGATCCAGGGCAGCGTGTCGAGATCGACATTGCCACCGGTGATAATCACGCCAACACGTTTGCCGGCAAAGGTCTCGCGGTTCTTCAGGATCGTGGCCAGCGGCACAGCACAGCTTGCCTCGATCACGATTTTCATGCGCTGCCAGGTCAGCTTCATCGCGTCGATGATTTCCTGCTCGCTGGCGGTCAGGATATCGGTCACGTTATGGGATACGAAATACCAGGTGTTGTCCTTGAGCGGCACCTTAAGCCCATCCGCCACCGTCACCGGCGCATCATCGGCGATGATGTGACCCGCCTTAAAGCTGCGATAGGCGTCATCGGCCTGTTCCGGCTCGGCGGCATAGATTTCAACGCTCGGCGCAAGATTTGACAGCGTGAGACAGGTGCCCGATATCATACCACCGCCGCCAATCGGCGCGATGACGGCATCAAGGCCCTCGGTCTGTTCCAGAAGCTCCGCCGAACAGGTGGCCTGCCCCGCGATCACCCGCACATCATTATAGGGATGCACGAACTCGGCGCCGGTTTCGGCCTGAACCCGAGCAAACACCTCTTCGCGGCTGCTTGTCGAGGGCTCGCATTCGGTGATGATGCCACCATAGCCGCGAACGGCGGCCTTTTTCGCCTCGGGCGCTGTGCGCGGCATCACCACATGACACGGAATGCCACGACGCCCGGCGGCATAGCTCAGGCTAAGCGCGTGATTGCCCGAACTATGGGTGGCAACGCCGTGCCTGGCCATCTCATCGCTAAGCCCGAAGACCGCGTTTGACGCCCCGCGCACCTTGAAGGCGCCCGCCTTTTGAAAGTTCTCGCATTTAAAGAACAGCTCTGCGCCGGTCAGATCATTCAGATAGGACGAGGTCAGAACTGGCGTGCGGTGGATATAGGGCGCGATGCGGTCGCGCGCCGCCAGCATGTCGTCGATCGTCAATTCGCTGGCCGTTTTGATGTCAAGCATTCTGGTCTCTCCTTCAGGCGGCCTTGGCGAGGGCGGGTTTGGTGGTCGCGCGGAAATATTCCTGCGCGGCGACCACCCCACTGCCAAGCTTAACGGGATAATCCAGATCGGCCATGGCCATTTCAATGGTCGCAAGACCCGACAGAACCATCGTGTCGGTCAGGCTTCCAAGGTGGCCGATCCGAAACGCCCGGCCGTTCATCTCACCCATGCCGATGCCAAAGCTGACGCCATAGGTCGAAAACACATGCTCGATCAGGGCATTGCTGTCGAAGCCTTCGGGCACGAACACCGCGCTGACCGTATCAGAATAAAGGTCAGGGCTTTGTGCCACCAGCTTGAGACCCCAGGCATCAACCGCGCGACGCACGCCCTCGGCCAGACGATGATGGCGGGCATAGACGTTGTCCAACCCTTCCTCGAACAGCATCTTAAGGCTTTCGGCCATGCCATAGATCAGTTGCAACGGCGGCGTATAGGGATATCCACCCGCCGCATTGGCGCTCATCATGTCGCGGAAATCAAAGAAGGTACGCGGCAGCTTGGCCGTGTCCATCGCGGCAATCGCCTTGGGGCTGACGGCAAGGATCGCCATGCCGGTGGCCAGCATAAAGCCCTTTTGCGAGCCAGACACGGCAATATCAACGCCCCAGTCATCCATCCGAAACTCCATCGAGCCAAGCGAGCTGACGCAATCAACAAACATCATTGCCGGGTGGTTGGCAGCGTTCATCGCACGTCGCACCGCGGCAATATCCGACTTTACGCCGGTTGCGGTTTCATTATGCGTGACCAGAACCGCCTTGATGCTGTGATCGGTGTCGGCGCTCAGCACCTCCTGGAACTTGCCGGCCGGTGCACCGCTGCCCCAGGGGCATTCGATGATCTGAACGTTCAACCCATGACGCTGGCACATATCAATCCAGCGATGGCTGAACATGCCATAGCGCGCCACAAGAACCGTATCGCCGGGGCTCAGCGTGTTGCAAATCGCCGCCTCCCAGCCGCCGGTGCCGCTTGCGGGAAAGGTGATGATGGTGCCGGTTGACGTGCCAAACACCGTTTTGCAGCCCTCAAGCACGGGGGTCAGCGTTTCAACGAACGCAGGCGAGCGGTGATCCTGAGTCTGAACCTGCATCGCGCGGCGCAGCCGGTCGGGCATATTCGTGGGACCCGGAATAAAGACTGGATTTTGATCTGACATAGCCGTCATCCTTTTTGGTGATGGCTTATATTGCCGCAGAAATTGATTCCTTGCAATTTTCTTGAAAACGTTTTTCATTTTTAATATAAAATACATAATATCATGTTTTTAATTCATTTTTCTTTTTCCATATTTGCCCTATTATCATTAATGGAAATATTTTTTATAATGTATACCATTGCCTACAGAAAGGAACGCTTGCCATGACACCCCCCAAACGCGCCCGTGGTCGCCCCAAGTCTCAGTTCGGCGAAAGCTCGGCCGGGACCATGCAATCGCTCGATCGCGCGCTTAGCGTTCTCGTTGCTGTCGCACGCGAGGATCGCGCCACGCTGACCGATCTGTCGCTGGCGCTTGGCATTCCGACCGCCACCACACATCGCATTCTCACCACCCTGCAAAAGCGCGACTTCGTCCGCTTTGACGACGAGCGTCAAGATTGGAGCATCGGGATTGAGGCCTATCGCACCGGGGTGGCCTTTCTCAAACGCACGAACCTGTCGGATGTCGGGCGCCCGGTCATGCGCCGCCTGATGGAGCAAACCGGCGAGACCGCCAATCTTGCGGTGCGCGACGGCGCCGAGGTTGTGTTTATCGGCCAGGTCGAGACCCAGAACCCGATCCGCGCCTTCTTTCCGCCGGGCTCACGCACGCCGATGCATGCCTCGGGCACCGGCAAGGCAATTTTGGCCACCCTGCCCGAGGATCGCCTGTTGACCTTGCTCAAAGGGGCGGGTCTCAAGGGGTTTACCGAGCAGACCCATGTGACGCCAAAGGCGCTGTTTGACGATCTGGCACACACCCGCGCGCGGGGCTGGTCGTTTGATCGAAACGAGCGATATGACGGCATGTCCTGCATCGGCAGCGCGATTTTCAATGACCGGGGCGAGCCTTGCGCCGGGGTCTCGATCTCTGGTCCAAGCAGCCGCTTTTGCGACGCTCAGATCGCAGAATTTGGTGCGGCTGTGGCGCAGGCTGCGGCAGAGATCACCCACCTGATCGCCGGGCAATCCGTTAACGCGACGGGCTAGTTTACTCTGCCGCGTCCACCCCCTCATCCATCGCCGCCAATTCGCCAAGCGTCACCGGCTTAAGCGGCGGGCGAATGCGGTAATAGCCGGTGTCGTCAAAACTCCGGCCAGTCTCCGCTGCCAAAATCTGCGTCACGCTCAACCCGCAATACCGCCCCTGACAGGGCCCCATGCCCGCGCGCCCAAAGGCCTTGGTCTGATTTGGACCAAGACAGCCGAGCTTGGCATAACCGCGAATATCGCCAGCCGTGACCTCTTCACAGCGGCATATGATCGTTTTGTCCTTGGGGCTAAGCGCCTCTGGCAAGGGTGGATAGGCGGCATCAAGAAAGGGGCGCGCCGCCAGTTCAGAGGTCATGGCCCGGCGCAAGGGCGCGCCTTCGGTGTCACGCGTCGAGGTCTCAATTACCCCCAAGCGCGCGGCGATGTCCAGCGCCGACAATCGCCCGGCAAGGGCGGCAACCTTCGCGCCGCCAATCCCCGCGCCGTCGCCTGCGATATGCAGGTACTCGACCGCGCTTGCCCCCCAGCCGTCAAGCTCTGGCACAAAGCAGCTTTGCGGCGCGCACCAGCGATGCGGCACCCCAACCGAGCGCGCCGCCTGTGTGTTGGGCACCACCCCGTGATGCAGGAAAACCGTGTCGCAGGCGATGCTATGCGTCTTGCCCCCAGCGGTGAATTGAACCGCTTCGACACGTCCCTCGCCGGTGATCGAAATGCCATGCGCCCCCGTATGGCGTGCCACGTCGGTCCGGCGGATTTCGGCCAACAGGCCAAGCCCCTTGAGCAGATAGCGCCAGCCGCGCAACGCCCCACCAAGGTGCTTTAACGCGCCCGCGAAATCGCCACGCGTTTGCGTCTCGACCATCGCCAGCGGCGGCGTACCTGCGCGCACCATCTGGGCGGCAATCAGGTAGAGCAGAGGACCAGAGCCAACCAGCACCGCGCGCCGCGCCATCACGCCCGATTGCTTAAGCAGGATCTGCCCCGCGCCCGCCGTCATCACCCCCGGCAAGGTCCAGCCCGGCAACGGCATCGGCCGCTCAAGCGCGCCAGTGGCCAGCAACACATGGCGTGCCTCAAGCAATGCGCCCTTACCGTTCTGCGTATAGGCAAGGCGCGGCCCCTCCTCGATGGCCCAGACCACGGCGCCCGCCAGATGCGTGATGCCGGGGGTGCCAAGCCCGATGGTCAGGTCGCGCCCTTCGGTGTAATCCTTGCCCAAGAGGGCCCCGCGCAACGGCGTTACCCGATCGACATCGCGGTAAATCTGCCCGCCTGCGCGCGGCTGTTCATCCAGAATGCAGACGGACAAGCCTTTGCTCGCCGCCAGCTGCGCCGCCGCCATGCCCGCAGGGCCAGCCCCGATAATGGCCAGGTCAACGCACGCCATCATCGCTCTCCCACGCTTGCGGCATATTCAGAATAAGGCC
>CBDTZA010000170.1:0-5102 GCA_965364785.1 uncultured Roseovarius sp.
GGGGAACCCGCAAGAGGTTATGGAACGCACCAACACCACCTATGGCCTTGTGATGTCCGAATTGCACGGCCGCTTTACCCGCGCGCTGCTTGGTCTGATCGCTGCGATGATGGGCTTTTCGGCGCTGCTTGTCGGTGGCTATAGCCGCTTCGGCGTCTGGCGCCAGATCCTGCTGGCCTTTGCGCTTCTGGTTCTTGTGAAGGTGGTCGAAGGCACGGTCGTGGGGCCGGTCCTTGCCAATGGCGCGCTCTGGCCGATCTTGTATCTGCCGACAGCTCTGGGGGCGCTCGTATCACTGGCGCTGGTCTTTATCGCCTCGCGTCCGGGGGTCTTTCGACGAATGCTGATGCGCAGTCCGGGCGCAGAGGTGGCGGCATGATCCTGCATTACTATCTTGCGCGCCGCTTTTTATGGAGCTTTCTGGGGGTGGCTGTCGTGTTGGCGATCTTCATGGCGCTGATTGATCTGGTGGACGAGCTTAATGATTATCCCGAGCTTCCTTTCGTCAGGGTGCTTGGGGTTGTCGCACTCAAGATGCCTGAGGCGAATTACGAAGTTCTGCCTCTGGTGATGATTCTGGCCTCGGTCGCGCTTTTCCTGCGTATGTCGCGCAGCTCGGAACTGGTGGTGCTGCGGGCCTCGGGGCGCTCGGCAATGCGCGGCCTGGCGGCGCCGGTCGCGGTGGCGCTTGCCATCGGGCTTTTGGGGCTGGCGATGGCCAACCCGATCGTGGCGGCCACGGCAAAGCGCTATCATGATCTGGTCAACACCCTGGATGGTCGCGGCTCTGCTGTGCTGGCCATCGCCAGTGAGGGGCTTTGGTTGCGTCAGGGTGGGGCAGGTGGACAAACGGTGATTTTCGCCGCGCGCGCCAGCTCTGATCTGGCCATTCTCTATGAGCCGACGTTCATGGATTTCGCCCCCGACGGCAAACCTCTGCGCCGCATCAGCGCCGCCACGGCACGGCTTGGGGTCGGGGAATGGGAGTTGAGCGAGGTCAAGATCTGGGAGCTGTCCAAGGGCATCAACTCCGAGGCCAGCGCAAAAAGGCTGCCCACGCTGTCGATTGTCTCGGAACTGACCCGCGACCGGATCATCGACAGCTTTGGCAAGCCGATCTATGTCCCGATCTGGGAGCTGCCCAGGTTCATCGCCCAGCTGGAACGGGCCGGATTTTCGGCCCGACGGTATGAGATATGGCTTCAGACCGAATTGGCCAGCCCGGTGTTTCTGGTGGCGCTTGTGCTGATTTCCGCAGCCTTTACCATGGGCCATGCGCGCGGCCGCAATACCGGGCTGTCGGTGCTGGCGGCGGTGCTTTTGGGCTTTGTCCTGTACTATATTCGCAACTTTGCCCTCATCCTTGGTGAAAATGGCCAGATCCCGATCCTTCTGGCCGCCTGGGCGCCCCCTGTGGCCTCGCTTCTTCTGGCGACTGGCATCCTGTTGCATCTGGAGGACGGATGATCCTGTTTGCTCGACTTCTTATCTCAATAGGTCTGTTTACGGCGCTATTTGTGTCAACGGCCCCGGCGCAGGAGGCTGAGCCACAGCCTGCCGTGCTGGTCGCCGATGATGTGCGCGTGACCGCCGATGAAAAACTGATTGCAACCGGCAATGTCGAGGCGCTGTATCAGGGCCGCCGTCTGACCGCGCGCGAGATCACCTATGACCGCGCGACCGACAGGTTGCTGATCACCGGGCCGCTCACGCTTACCGAGGCGGGCAACACAATCATTCTTGGCGACAGTGCCGAGCTTGATCGAGACATGCAAAACGGTCTGTTATTTGGGGCGCGGATCGTGATGCAGGATCAACTGCAACTGGCGGCCCATGAAATGCGCCGGGTCGATGGCCGCGTGACCCAGCTTTACAAGGCTGCCGTAACCTCTTGCCGGGTCTGCGAAACCGGGCGCCCGCCGCTCTGGCAGATCCGGGCAGAGCGGATGATCCACGATGCCGAAAAACAACAGCTTTATTTCCACAACGCCCAGTTCCGGGTGCTGGATATACCGGTGTTCTACCTGCCGCGCCTGCGCCTTCCCGACCCGACGGTCAAGCGCGCCTCGGGGTTTCTGACGCCATCTATTCAAAATTCATCGCTGTTGGGCACGGGCGTCAGGGTGCCCTATTTTATCGTATTGGGCGATCACCGCGATCTGACTGTGGCGCCGTTCTGGGCCACCAATACGCGCCGTGTTGAGCTGCGCTATCGTCAGGCGTTCCGCCGGGGCGATATCGAGTTCAAGGGCGCGGTGTCGGATGATGATTTCAGCGAGGACTCAACCCGCGGCTATCTGTTCGGCGAAGGCCGGTTCAACCTTAATCAGGATTTTGTGCTGCGCTTCAATATCGAGGTGGTAAGCGATGATACGTTCCTGTTGGATCACGGCTTTTCCGACAAGGACCGGCTTCAGAGCCAGCTATCGCTTGAACGCGCGCGGCGCGACGAATATATCCGTGGCGCGATCACGCATTTTCAATCGCTGCGGGTAGATGAAAGCAATTCGACCCTGCCGTCGATCGTCGGCAATGGCGATTATGAACGGCGCTTCTTTCCCCGGCGCCTGGGGGGGGAACTGCGGTTTTCTGCTGAGGCGCAAAGCTCTTTCCGCTCGTCGGACCTGACCACGGACGGGCCTGATTTTGACCGGTTTTCCGATGGGCGTGATGTAACGCGCCTGACCACAAGCCTGGATTGGCACCGCAACTGGATCTTGCCTGCGGGCGTGCTGGCCGCGGTCCAGACCGGTTTGACCATGGATCATTTTCAAATCGCTCAGGCGGGGACGACCAGCGCGTCAGACGCGACCGAGCTGACCCCCACGGCGTCGGTGCAATTGCGTTGGCCGCTGATGAAATCAAACCGGGGCGGTGTGAGCCATGTGGTTGAGCCGGTGGTACAGCTGGCGTGGTCGGGTGGCTCGAACCCCAATACCCCGCTTGAGGAAAGCAACGCCGTCGAATTTGACGAGGGCAACCTGTTCAATGTCTCGCGTTTCACCGCATCTGATCGGCGCGAGCGCGGCTATAGCGCGGCCTACGGAGCCAGCTGGACCCGGATCGACCCGACCGGCTGGCAGGGGTCTCTTGCCCTCGGGCAGGTGGTGCGCGATGAGCGGCTGCGCGAAACCGATGGCACCACGCCGTCCTTTACCAAATCCTCGGGCCTGCGCGATCGCACCTCTGATCTGTTGATTGCCGCACAGTTTCAGAACAACAGTGGCCTGACCGTGACCGCACGCGGCCTGTTTGAAAGCGCTTTTGACTCCACCAAGGCCGAGGCGCGCGCAAGCTGGCAGAACGACAAGACCAATATCGGCGCCACCTATATCTGGCTGCCCGATGATCCGGGTGAAAACCGCAATGAGACGGTGTCGGAATGGGCCATCGACGGAAGTTACCGCTTTGCCCGCCACTGGACCGGCAGCGCCGACTGGCGCTATGATGTTGCCGACGACCGCAGCGTGCGCGCGGGTGTCGGGGTGACCTATTCCAACGAATGTGTGGATATCTCGCTTTCGGCCTCGCGCCGCTTTACCTCATCGACTATCCTTGAACCGGAAACCAACTTCAGCTTTACCGTGGGGCTACGGGGCTTTTCGGCCGCGACGCGCGATCAAAGCTTTACTCGGACATGCAGGAAATAAGCAGTATGATATCGAAATTCCGCCGGACCATCGCCGCCTTGGCCATTCCCGCTCTTGTTGCCGTGACAGGGGGGCTTGGTATGACCCCCGCGCAGGCGCAAAACCTGTTCGAGCCGATCATCCATGTCAACGATCAGGCCATCACGCGCTATGAGCTGCAACAGCGCGCCCGCATGATGACGCTGTTTCGCGCGCCGGGCGATCCGGCAAAGCTGGCGCGAGAGCAACTGATCGAGGAACGAATCAAACTTGATGCGGCGCGCATCAGCGGCGTGGTTCTCGATGATGAGGCGGTGAATGCCGGCATGGCAGAGTTCGCCGGGCGCGCCAATATGGAGCCCGAGCAATTCGTACGTGAGCTGGAAAAGGCAGGGGTGTCGGAATCCTCGTTTCGTGCCTTTGTGCGCGCCGGTGTCAGCTGGCGGGACTTGACGCGCGCGCGCTTTGCCAACCGGGTCTCAGTGAGCGAAGACGACATCGACCGTGCCACGCTTGCACTGACCGGCGGATCAAGCGTGCGGGTTCTGCTGTCAGAGATCATCCTGCCGGTGGCCAACCCGGCAGAGGTCGAAAACGTGCAGGCGCTTGGCGCGCGCATCGCCGAGACCAAGGGCGAGGCTGCCTTTGCCGCTCAGGCGCGCCGCCATTCGGCGTCAGGCACCGCCGGGCGCGGCGGGCGCATGGATTGGGTGCAACTGTCTGATTTGCCGCAGGGTCTGCGCCAGGTGATCCTTGGGCTGGCGCCGGGCGATGTGTCTGACCCGCTGCCGATTGAGGGGGCCGTCGCCTTGTTCCTGTTGCGCGATATCGAGGAAGTATCCGTGGCCACGCCGGAATATTCGGCCATCGAATACGCCGCCTATTACATTCCCGGCGGGCGCAGCGAACAGGCCCTGGCGCAAGCCGCCCGCGTGCGTGCCGAGGTCGATGTTTGCGATGATCTTTACGGTGTGGCACAAGGCCAGCCGCCCGAGGTTCTTGAACGCGGCAGCCGCGCGCCTGACGAAATCCCCGCCGATATCGCCGTGCAGCTGGCCCAGCTTGATCCGGGCGAAGTCTCGACCAGTCTGACCCGCGCCAATGGCCAGACGCTGGTATTCCTGATGCTGTGCGGGCGCGCGCTAAAACTTGACGGAGATCAGCCCTCGGTCGATGATCTGAGCAATTTCATCCGCAACCGTCGGATTGAATCTTTCGCCAACAGCTATCTGGAACAACTGCGCGCCGAGGCCCGGATTTCTGAAAAATGACCCTTGCCGTCGCCCTGAGCTGTGGCGAGCCGGCAGGTGTCGGCCCCGAAATTGCGGCCCATGCCTGGGCCCGGCTTGGTGCCGCCTTGCCGTTTTTCTGGATTGGGGACCCGGCGCATCTGCCCCAAGGCACGCCGATCGCTGAGATCAACGATCCATCGCAAGCGGTCCGGGCGTCGGCGCAGGGCCTGCCGGTGCTGCG
>CBDTZA010000171.1:0-5101 GCA_965364785.1 uncultured Roseovarius sp.
CCTGCCGCTCTCAAGATCGGTCATCACATCCTCGATGGCGCGCAACTGATCATCGGTTTCCTGATAGGGGAAGCGGGCGGCGAAGGCCTCCCAGGCGTGATGCTCTGGCGCAATCGCGGGTGCACGGCGCAGCGCACGTTCGGCTGCCACGCGAATAAGGCGCTCGGCCATCTCGCGGATGCGTTCCTTGAGGCGGGCCTTTTTGGCCTGCCAGGCGCCCCCACCAAGACGGTCCAACAGACCTTCTTCATGGCCGTATTTCGACAACAGCTCGATATTTTCGACCGGCAGGTAGAGCTTGGCCGTCTCGGCATATTCCAGCACCAGACATTCATGCGCCGCCCCCGCAGCGGTGATCACCTCAAGCCCGAGGTAGCGACCGATGCCATGATCCACATGCACCACCAGATCGCCCATGCTCAGGCTTTGCGCCTCGGTCAGGAAATTCTCGGCCTTGCGCCGCCGACCCGCCGAGCGGATAAGCCGCTCGCCCAGCACATCCTGTTCGGCAATCACCGTCAGATCGGGCGATTCAAAGCCGTGTTCAAGCGGCCAGACCGCAAGATGCAAGCCGCGTCTGGCGATCCGGCGGGCATCGGTGACGGTGACCGCACCAATCAGGCCCTCGTCTTCCAGAAGCCCCTCAAGACGCTCGCGCGCACCCTCGGAATAGCTGGCCAGCAGCACCGGGCCATTGGCGAGCTTTGCCTCGATATGGTCTTTCAATGCGCTGAAAAGGTTTACGTTTTCCAGCTGTCGTTCGGGTGAAAAATTGCGCCCGATGCGCCCGCCTGCATCAATCACCCCCGGCCCGGTGGCCTGGGGAAGCGGCACAAGTTGCAGCACTCGGCGCACGCCCGTCGCGCCCTCCCAGGCAGCATCGTCAAGATAAAGCAACCCCGGCGGCACCGGCTTATAAACCGTATCACCGCGCGACTTTTGTTGCAGGGCAAGATGGCGGGTCTCGTATTGATCGGCGATGCTGTCCCAGCGGGCCAGACGGGTCGGCGTGACCTGATCATCAAGGGTAATCGTGGCCTTGGGAAGATAGTCAAACAGCGTCTCAAGCCGGTCGTGAAAGAACGGCAGCCAATGCTCGACACCGGCATGTTTGCGCCCGGCACTTACCGCCTCGTAGAGCGGGTCATCGGTGCCGGCTGCGCCAAATTCGATACGGTAATTCTGGCGAAAGCGGCGGATCGCGGCCTCGTCTAGAATGATCTCGCTCACCGGGGCAAGCTCGATCAGGTCAAGCTTTTCGGTGGTGCGCTGTGTGCCCGGATCAAACCGGCGCGCGCCGTCAAGCACATCACCAAAAAGATCAAGCCGCACCGGCCCGCCCTCGCCCGGTGGAAAGATGTCGATGATCCCGCCGCGCAGGGCATAATCGCCGGGTTCGGTCACCGTCGGCGCCTGGGTAAAGCCCATGCGCACCAGAAAGTTGCGCAGCGCCGCCTCGTCAACCCGCTCGCCGACGCGCGCGGAAAACGCCGCGTCGCGCAAGACCTCGCGCGCAGGCAGATACTGTGTCGCAGCATTCAGCGTGCTCAGCAGCACAAACCGCTCTGGCATGCCATGCACAAGCCCGGCCAGCGTCGCCATCCGCGTGGCCGAAATATCGGCATTGGGCGACACCCGGTCATACGGCAGGCAATCCCAGCCGGGGAAAGTCACAACCGGCATATCCGGGGCGAAAAACCGCAAAGCGGCTGCCATCGCCGCCATCCGCTTGTCGTCGCGCGCCACATGCAGCAGCGGCGCGCCGGTCTTTTCAACCTCTTTGAGGAGAAGACCTGCGTCAAAGCCCTCGGGCGCGCCGCCGACGGTGATATGGGTCGCAGATGTCATGCCAGTCTAACCTTCATGGCCGGGCGCGGGCCTTGCTTAGCCCAGAACGCCGGCGTTCATGTTTTGATACATGCCCCACATAGCCGTAAAGAACAGCGAGACCACACCGATCACCTGAATGATGAGACGGTGCATGTTCAGCCGCTTGATCAGGGCCGCGCCAACCAGTGCCTCGGCCTGAATGCGCGTCGCCGTGCGCACCGACAAAAGCCCCACCAGGATCAACGGCATGGCAAGCAAAAAGACCGCCTGTGAGAATTCGTTGTCATAGACAAACCCCAAGAGCACCAGAACCGTGATGCCAAAGCCCACCATCCCGGCCAGCAAAAGCCCCGATTCGTGGGCAATGAACAGGATGCGGTTGGTGTTGATCCGCACCATGTCTTCAAGGTCGATAATGCTTTGCGGGTTTTTGCCCTTGTGAGCGCGCACAGCCATGTCCCATGGTACGCCAAGCACCCAATGGCTGGCCGAAGACCAGGTCACTGCAAGCGCGAGCCAGAACCACAGGTTGCTGAAGCTGCGAAAGTCGATCAGGTCGAAAACGTTTTGATACCAGTCCACATCAGAGCCTTTAAACCATCACCGTCGCCTCTCTTAGCGCCGCTTAACGGTAATTCCCACCCTTGAGATGCGGGAAATTTCATGGCACTCAGACAGTATAGGAAATCCAGAAAGATTGTTCATGCGCCCGACACAAGCCGCCTTTCCCGCCACCCGCCTGCGCCGCACCCGTCAATCGCCCTCGATCCGGGCGCTTGTGGCCGAAAATACGCTAAGCGCGGCCGATCTGATCTGGCCAGTGTTCGTGCGCGACGGCGAGGGGATCGAAGAACCGGTGCCGTCTATGCCGGGCGTGCAGCGGCGCTCGATCGACAGGGTGGTCGAGGCCGCCCATGAGGCCGCCGATCTTGGCATTCCCGCGATTTGCCTGTTTCCCTATACGTCTGCCGAAAACCGCACCGCCGATTGCGCCGAGGCCTGGAACCCCGAGAACCTGAGCAATCGCGCCACCCGCGCGATCAAGGCGGCGGTGCCGGGGATCACGGTGATGACCGATGTGGCGCTTGATCCCTATTCGGACACCGGCCATGACGGCTTTGTCGTTGACGGTGAAATCATCAATGACGCCACCGTCGAGGCGCTGGTGAAACAGGCGCTGTCACAGGCCGAGGCGGGGGTCGATATCATCGGCCCCTCGGATATGATGGATGGCCGCATCGGCGCCATTCGCGCCGCCCTTGAGGCCCAAGGTCACCATAATGTGATGATCATGTCCTATGCCGCCAAATATGCCAGCGCCTTTTACGGGCCGTTCCGCGATGCGGTTGGCGCGTCAAATGCCCTGAAGGGCGACAAGAAAACCTATCAGATGAACCCCGCCAATAGCGATGAGGCGCTGCGCCTTGTCGAGCGTGATCTGGCCGAGGGGGCCGATATGGTGATGATCAAACCGGGCATGCCCTATTTGGATATCTGCCGACGGGTAAAGGAGAATTTCGGTGCGCCGACCTTTGCCTATCAGGTATCGGGCGAATACGCGATGATCATGGCGGCGGCGCAAAATGGCTGGATTGATGGCGACCGGGCGATGATGGAAAGCCTGATGGCGTTCAAGCGCGCGGGTTGTGACGGGGTGCTGAGCTATTTCGCGCCGCGTGTGGCGCGCGCTCTGGCCCTGGGCTAGGCGTTTTACGCAACATCCCGCGCAGGGCCGCAATCTATAGTGACAGAACGCGCCCCTGCCCCTATAGTCTGTGGCAGACCGGTATGCCAAAAGACCGGCCCCCACAGGCAACAGACAGGCAATAATATGAGCAATCTAACCAGACGCAGTTTCACACTTGGCCTTATGGCGGGCACACCGCTTTTGGCCGCATGTGGCAATGGCGTGGGCAGCGGCGGCGCCGCCAAGATCGACGCGCGTGTCGATGCAACCATCAACCATATGTATTCAAAATATCCCAACACCCGCGGGCTTGCGGAAAAATCGACGGGCATGCTGGTCATGCCGGTTGTGACCGAGGCTGGCTTTCTGGTCGGCGGCGGCTTTGGTCGCGGCGCGCTGCGCGTGAACGGCGTGACGGTCGATTACTACTCGGCCACCAAGGGCAGTTTCGGTCTTCAAATCGGGGCGCAACAGTTTGCGCATGTGCTGTTTTTCATGACCGAAGACGCGCTTGAACGCTTCCGCCGCTCGTCAGGCTGGGCCGCAGGGGCGGATATCGAATATGTCTTTAATGATACCGGCGAAAACCTGCGGGCGGAAACCACCACATCGACCTCTCCCGTGATTGCGGTGATCTTTGGCCAGGCCGGGGCAATGGCGGGCATCTCGCTTGAAGGCATGAAATACAGCCGCATCATTCCCTGATCCGACCTGACAGCCGGCCCCGCGGGGCCGACTTTTGTCGTTTGCGCCCTGCGCCCCTGTCAGTGCAGGGTGAATTCGCCCACCACATTGCGCCATTCGCCGGGCGCGATCAATTTGCGGTGGGTAAAGCGCACCGAATGCAGCGGTCCGTCGATCTCGCGCTGCCAGAATTCGATGAAATCGAACAGCTTGGGGTGATCGGGCGCCAGATCATAGTCCTGCCACGTGTAGGTGTTGAGAACGTTTTGAAAGTCGGGCATCCGATAGAAAAATTCCGCTGTCGTCAGCCCATATCCGTTCAGCATCAATTCAGTCTCTGACATCTGCATTTTCTGCTCCTAAAATTGCCTGCCAGATTGATGATGCCTGAAAGAAATTACTTTTCAATAAAAACAGTATGTTATCACTTATGTGCTGTGGCTGCCAAGCGGTAGGGCGCTGGCCCATTGCACCCAATATCCTGCCTCTGATAGAGTGGCAGCAACTAGATATAGACCCAATGCACAGGACGGGAAAAACCGTGAGCGATACGCCTCAACCCCCTGAAGATACAGAAGAAAACATGCCAGAGCGCCCCGTATATGACGGGCCGTCGGTTTCGATCGAGCATGAGATGAAAACATCCTACCTCGATTACGCGATGAGCGTGATCGTGAGCCGCGCAATTCCGGATCTGCGCGACGGCCTCAAGCCGGTGCATCGGCGCATTCTTTATGCGATGCATGATAGCGGCAATACCCATGACAAACCCTATCGCAAATCGGCCCGTTCGGTCGGGGATGTGATGGGTAAATATCACCCGCATGGCGACTCTGCGATCTATGACGCGCTGGTGCGGATGGCGCAGGGATTCTCGATGTCGCTGCCGCTGCTGGATGG
>CBDTZA010000172.1:0-5072 GCA_965364785.1 uncultured Roseovarius sp.
CCCAAAGGGCCCCGCTAAACCCCTCACGCGCCCTCAAAACTGCCCGCCCGCTATCTCTATCGCCTGACCGTTGATGCTTTGTGATCCGGGCCCACAGAGCCACAGCACGGCCTGAGCCACCTCATCCGGTTCGATCAGGCGGTTGTGGCGGTTGGCGCTGACCATCATGGCGCGGGCCTCGTCCTTGGACACGCCCGCGCGTTCGGAAATAGCGGTGACGTTGCGGCTTATGATGTCGGTATCGACATAGCCCGGACAGATCGCGTTGAAGGTGAACGGTGTGCCAAGGTAATCCTCGCTCAGCGCCCGGATCAGGCCAATCATGCCGTGTTTGCTCGCCGAATAGGCCGCCGCCCCCTTCAGCCCCTTGAGCCCGGCAATCGAGGAAATTGCGATCACCCGGCCCCAATCGGTGCCTCGCATGCCGCCCAGACATTCGCGCACCGTATAAAACGCGCCGTCAAGGTTGGTGCCCATCACCTGCCGCCAGAAGGCCGCATCGGTCTTGTGAAGCGCGCGCCCCTCGGCGATGCCGGCATTGGGGATGCAGATCTGCACCGGGCCGCGCTGCGCGACCGCCTCGGCCACGCCCGAGACAACCTGCGCCTCGTCGCTCACATCCATCGCCAGCGGGTAAATCCCGCCGCCCGCCGCATCCCGAAGTACGCTTTCGCGCCGCCCGGTGATGGTGACCTCTGCGCCAGCCTCGGCAAGCGCGCGCGCAATCGCAAGGCCAATCCCGCTTCCGCCACCGGTGATCAGCGCGTGTTTTCCGTTCAGTGTCATCTTGCCTCCGTCATATCTGGCGTTACTCTAACGCTCTGCCGTGACCTGACAACCGCTGAGCGGTGACGACAGAGGGAATGCACAAAAGGATTGAACAGTGCTGAAATGGATTGATATGCCGCCGGTCTGGCTACTGGCGTTTCTGGTGGCGGCCTGGATGCAGGCCACGCATTGGCCCATGTGGCTTGGCTTTGGTGGCGGGTGGTCGGATTTGGTCGGGGGCCTCTTGGTTGGCGGGGGCGTGTTGCTGATCGTGCTGGCTGCGGCCGAGTTTCGCCGCCACCGCACCACCATCGTGCCGCATCAAGAGGCAGAGCGGCTGATTCAGTCGGGCATTTTCACCCGCTCGCGCAATCCGATTTACCTCGGCGATGCCCTTATTCTGACCGGTCTTATCCTGAGATGGGACGCGGTGTTGGCTCTGCCACTGATTCCCATCTTCATCTGGATCATTGAAAAACGCTTTATTATCCCTGAAGAAGACCGGCTAAGACGAAAGTTTCGGATGGATTTTGCCCGGTATTGTGAAAAAACCCGGCGTTGGGTCTGAGGGGCGCGAAAAACTTGGTGTCGCCTCTCACTGTTTTGTGTGAAATAACGACGCTCGGGAAAAGAAAACCGGCACCTGCAAAATGCGGGGCCACAGGATACGTGATCTGCCAGAGGGGGACACAGCATTGAAGATCGGAACGCCAAAGGAAGTGCTTGAGGGCGAAAATCGGGTGGCCATGACACCCGAGTCGGCCGTGCAGTTGCAAAAACTCGGCCATACATGCGCCATCGAAACCGGTGCCGGGCATAACGCCGGGTTCTCGGACGAGGCCTATAAAGAGGCGGGGGTGAAAATCGTCAAGACCGCCGCTGCGCTGTGGAAAGACAGTGATATCGTCGCCAAGGTGCGCGTCCCGACCGATACCGAGGTCAAGCGCCTGCGCGACGGCCAGACCCTGATTTCGTTCTTCAATCCCGGTGGGAATGAAAAGCAGCTCAAGATGGCCGCCGATAAAGGCGCGACCGTGGTCGCCATGGAAATGGTGCCCCGCATCAGCCGTGCCCAGAAAATGGATGCGCTGTCGTCGATGGCCAATATTGCCGGTTATCGCGCCGTGATCGAGGCAAGCAACAACTTTGGCCGCTTCTTTACCGGTCAGATCACCGCTGCGGGCAAGGTGCCCCCGGCGAAGGTTCTTGTGGTGGGGGCGGGCGTTGCCGGTCTGGCCGCGATCGGCACCTCGACATCGCTTGGCGCGATCACCTATGCGTTCGACGTGCGTCCCGAAGTGGCCGAACAGGTCGAATCGATGGGCGCACAGTTCGTTTATCTGGACTTTGAAGAAGAGGCCAAAGACGGCGCTGCCACGGGTGGCTATGCCTCGGTCTCAAGCCCGGAATTCCGCGAAGCACAGCTGGCCAAGTTCCGCGAATTGGCGCCCGAGGTTGATATCGTGATCACCACGGCGCTGATTCCGAACCGCGAAGCGCCCGAGCTTTGGACTGAAGACATGGTCGCCTCGATGAAGCGCGGCTCGGTGATCATTGATCTGGCGGCTGAAAAGGGCGGCAACTGCAAGCTGACCGTGATGGACGAGAAAATTGTCACCGATAACGGCGTGACAATCATCGGCTATACCGACTTTCCAAGCCGCATGGCGACGCAGGCCTCGACGCTTTATGCCACCAACATCCGTCACATGCTGACCGATCTGACGCCGGACAAGGACGGTGTGGTCAATCACAACATGGAAGATGACGTGATCCGGGGCGCGACTGTGACCCATGATCACGCCGTCACCTTCCCACCGCCACCGCCCAAAGTGGCCGCGATTGCCGCGCAACCGAAGAAAGAAACGCCCAAAGCGCTGACCCCCGAGGAAAAGCGCGCCAAGGAAATGGCCGCCTTCAAGGCCCAGACCAAAAGCCAGGTTACCCTGCTGGTGGTTGGTGCTGCCTTGCTTTTGGGTGTGGGTCTGGTGGCACCGGCCAGCTTTATGCAGCACTTTATCGTGTTTGTGCTGTCGGTCTTTGTCGGCTTCCAGGTGATCTGGAACGTATCGCATTCGCTGCACACGCCGTTGATGGCGGTCACGAACGCGATCTCGTCGATCATCATTCTGGGCGCGCTGATGCAGATCGGATCCGGGTCGTACCTGGTGATCGCGCTGGCGGCGCTGTCGGTCTTCATGGCCGGGATCAACATATTCGGCGGTTTCATGGTGACACGGCGCATGCTTGCCATGTTCCAGAAGTCGTAAGGGGTAGATAATATGGATTATGGTTTTACAACAGCGGCTTATGTGGTCGCAACTATCCTCTTCATCCTGAGCCTTGGCGGGCTTTCAGGCCAGGAAAGTGCCAAACGTGCGATCTGGTATGGCATTGCCGGCATGGCACTGGCGGTGGCGGCGACGCTTGTTGGCCCCGGTTCTGGCCTGTGGCTCTTGTCTTTGGTTCTCATCGCGGGCGGCGGGACCATCGGCTATTTCGTGGCGCAAAGGGTGAAGATGACCGAGATGCCACAGCTTGTGGCGGCGATGCACAGCCTTGTCGGTCTTGCGGCTGTCTTTGTGGGCTTCAACGCGCATATCGAGTTGAACAATGTTCTGGGCATGGGCCACGATGCGCGTGAGGCCCTGACCGGCTTTGCCGCACTTCTGGCCCATAAAACCCCAGTCGAGCAATCCATCCTGCGGGTCGAGGTGTTTCTTGGCATCTTCATCGGGGCCGTGACCTTTACCGGCTCGATCATTGCCTATGGCAAACTGGCCGGCAAGGTCGACACGGTGGCGAAAAAGCTGCCGGGTGGTCATATGCTGAACGCCAGTGCAGCGGCACTCTCGGTGATCTGCCTGATCTGGTACTTCAATTCCGGCGGCTTTGTTCCGCTGTTTCTGATGACACTGGCGGCACTTTTTATCGGCTATCACCTGATCATGGGCATCGGTGGCGCGGACATGCCGGTCGTTGTGTCGATGCTCAACAGCTATTCCGGCTGGGCGGCGGCGGCGATCGGGTTCAGCCTTGGCAATGATCTTTTGATCGTGGTCGGCGCGCTTGTCGGCTCGTCCGGTGCGATCCTGTCCTATATCATGTGCAAGGCGATGAACCGCTCGTTCATTTCTGTGATCTTGGGCGGCTTTGGTGGCCCGGCAGGGGAGCAGATGGCGGTTGAGGGCGAACAGATTGCCATCGACGCCGATGGTGTCGCAGCCGCGCTTAACGAGGCCGACAGCATCATCATCATCCCCGGCTATGGCATGGCGGTGGCGCAGGCCCAACAGGCCGTGTCCGAGCTGACCTCCAAGCTTCGGGCACGCGGCAAGAACGTGCGTTTTGCCATCCACCCGGTGGCGGGCCGTTTGCCCGGTCACATGAACGTGCTTCTGGCCGAGGCGCGGGTGCCCTATGATATCGTGATGGAAATGGACGAGATCAACGACGATTTCCCGACCACAGATGTGGCCATCGTTATCGGCTCTAACGACATCGTGAACCCGGCCGCCCAGGAAGACCCCAACAGCCCCATCGCCGGCATGCCGGTTCTGGAATGCTGGAAGGCGAAACAGGTATTCGTGTCCAAACGCGGTCAGGGCACCGGCTATTCGGGCATTGAGAACCCGCTGTTCTACAAGGAAAACACCCGCATGTTCTATGGCGATGCCAAGGACAGCATCAACAGCCTGCTGCCTAAAATCGACTGATCCCAGCATTTTGTGGATATCTGGAAGGGGCGCTCTGACCGGTGACGCATTATGAAGTATAGGACACGAACCGCGAACACTGCCGGATTAGTTTCCGGCAGTGTTTTGTTTTTACGTCATATTTTACCTGAATCCTCTGGCAGTCGAGAGACTCGTGCGCGGCCCGAGGTCAGCGTGCTGTAAGTGTTGCGTTCCAAGCAAGAAAGAACTTGGTGAATGCTCGACAAAGCCAACATTCCCAATGCGCCAGCGGCGCTCTTGACCAAGAAAACTAAGGGAAAGCGTTTAGGCAAGAGTATTGCGCCATTAAAGCTGGGGCAGATTTATACAGCACCAGGCAAGATCATTAACCTTAGCGTTTGCGGCGATCCGGATTGTGGAAACTACGGTTTCGCGCTTGATCCCGTCTATGAAACACTGAAGGGGGCTAATGCACCCAAGAAGCGCTTGGCTGCCTCTCTCAAAAACTCTGCGATAGGTGTGGGTCTCAATTAATACAGGTTTATCGGCAATGACCTGCCCCCCCCCCAAGGCTCCCTCATTCATAATGAGAGTTTGTAGGTTTGGATTTCATATTCCTCGGTTTCG
>CBDTZA010000173.1:0-5038 GCA_965364785.1 uncultured Roseovarius sp.
CACGCCCTTGGGCGAATTGCGCGGTATAAACGGCCTGACAAAAGGCCACGCCCTGCGGCGCCTCGAGGGCAAGCTGCGCCGTGCGCGCGGCCAGAACCCCGTTTTGCGGAAACGGGGCAGGCCTGGCAAAGGGCAGGCCCTGTTTCTCGGCCAGCCGCGCCATGTCGCGCCACATATAGGCGCCCTTCGCGGGGTAGATATTGAACGGCGAGCTGGTCCAGCCCTGCGCGGCAAAGATCGGCCCCAATAGAAACGGCCGCCAGGTGACAACTACGCCCGACTTTTGCGCCAACGGGGCAAGACGCATCGCGCTGAGATAGGAATAGGTCGATGCGAAGTCGAACCAGAACTCTATGCGCGGCTTTGTCATGCGGCCTCCTGCCTCTGGGGTGAGAGGTCACATTTCCGGGCCCAACCGGGGCATGTCAAGTCGATCTGGCGCTTGTTACAATTCGTAAGATTTGGGAAATGTTCAGGTAAAAGTTGACGCCGAGTGTGAAACACGCACCCTTTGGGGGAGGAAAGAATCGCCCCAAGGCGGTCATCTGTTCGCACAGCGGACATATGGGAGGATAAAATTTGGCACAGCCGTCTCAGGCGACCGGCGGAATGGATTCCATTCCGGCGCTGTTGCAACGTAACGCGACCCAATATGGCGACAAACCCGCCTATCGGGAAAAGGAATACGGTATCTGGCAATGCTGGACCTGGTCCGAGACCGAGAAAGAGATCGAGGCGCTTGCGCTTGGGTTGATCAATCTCGGGGTCAATGAGGGCGACTTTATTGCCGTGACCGGCCGCAACCGCCCGCATTTCTATTGGGCCATGGTTGCTGCGCAATCGGTCGGAGCCATCCCCGTGCCGCTGTATCAGGACGCTGCCGCCGACGAGATGGCCTATGTGATGGAACATTGCGGCGCACGCTTTGCCATCGTTCAGGATCAGGAGCAGGTTGATAAGCTGATCGAGATACAGGCCGGCCTGCACCAGCTTGAGCATATGATCTATATTGATCCGCGCGGCTTGCGCAAATATGACCATCACAAGCTGCATCAGGTCAGCCACATTCAGGAACAGGGCCGAGCCGCCCGTGAGGAATTCATCACCGACCTGAAGGCGCGGCGCGACAAGCTGAACTATGACAGCATCTGCGTGATGCTTTACACCTCGGGCACCACCGGCAAGCCCAAGGGCGTTGTCCTGTCCAACCGCAATATCATCGAGGCCTCAAGATCATCTTCGGATTTCGATCATCTGAGTGCTGGTGAAGAGGTTCTGGCCTATCTGCCGATGGCCTGGGTTGGCGATTTCATCTTTTCCATCGGTCAGGCCTATTGGTGCGCCTTCTGCGTCAATTGCCCCGAAAGTGCCGAAACGATGCAGACCGACCTGCGCGAGATTGGCCCGACCTATTATTTCGCCCCGCCGCGGGTGTTTGAAACCCAGCTGACCAGCGTGATGATCCGCATGGAAGACGCCAGCCGCATGAAGAAGTGGCTGTTTGACACCTTCATGGCGCATGCCCGCAAGGTTGGCCCGGATATTCTTGACGGCAAAGAGGTCAGCACCTGGGACCGCCTGAAATACAAGCTTGGCAATCTGTTTGTTTATGGCCCGCTGAAAGACACACTTGGCTTTGGCCGGGTGCGCGTCGGCTATACCGCAGGCGAGGCGATTGGCCCGGAAATCTTTGACTTCTATCGCTCTTTGGGCATCAACCTGAAACAGCTTTACGGTCAGACAGAGGCCTCGGTGTTCATCACCCTGCAACCCGATGGCGAGGTGCGAAGCGATACCGTGGGCGTGCCCGCACCGGGCGTTGAAATCCGCATCGCCGACAATGGCGAGGTGTTCTATCGCGGCCCCGGCACGTTTGAATATTACTACAAGAACGCCGAAAGCACCGCCGACACCAAGGATGCCGAGGGTTGGGTTGCCACCGGCGATGCCGGCTTTTTTGACAAGGATAACGGCCACCTGCGCATCATCGACCGCGCCAAGGATGTGGGTAAAATGGCCGATGGCCGCCTGTTCGCGCCGAAATACGTTGAAAACAAGCTTAAGTTCTACCCCAACATCCTTGAGGCAGTGGTCTTTGGCAACGAGCGCGAGGCCTGCACGGCCTTCATCAACATCGACCTGACGGCGGTCGGCAGCTGGGCCGAGCGCAACAATATCGGCTATGCCTCGTATCAGGAACTGGCCGGGCACCCGATGGTGCTTGACGCCATTCAGGCGCATGTTGAAGAGGTCAACCGCTCTTTGGCGGATGATCCGATGCTGTCGCATTGTCAGGTCAAGCGCTTCCTGATCCTGCACAAGGAACTGGATGCCGATGACGGCGAAATGACCCGCACCCGCAAGGTGCGCCGCCGCATCGTCGAGGAGAAATTCAAGGATCTGATCACGGCGCTTTATGACGGATCAAGCGAGATCTACACCGAAACCGAAGTGACCTATGAAGATGGGCGCAAAGGCTCGATCAGCGCGACGCTGACGATCCGCGACGCGGCGGTTACCGATGTACCAGACGTAAAGGTGGCAGCAGAATGAATGGCATGACACCAGACGGTTACACCACCGCAGACGGTCGCAAGATCGGCGGCGTGGTGATGGAGATGAAGAACATCACCCTGCGCTTTGGCGGCGTGGTGGCGATCAAGGATATCAGCTTTGACATCCGTCAGGGCGAAATCCGCGCCATCATCGGCCCCAATGGCGCCGGTAAATCGAGCATGCTCAACGTGATCTCGGGCTTTTACAATCCGCAAGAGGGCGAGGTCTGGTACAGGGGCGAACGCCGCCCCCCGATGAAGCCCTTTGAGGTGGCCCAACAGGGCATCGCGCGAACCTTTCAGAACATCGCGTTGTTCGAGGGCATGACCGTTCTCGACAACGTCATGACCGGCCGCATCCGCGAGATGAAAGCCGGGCTTTTCGCCCAGGCGATCTGGAAGGGCAAGGCCGAGCGCGAAGAGGTGGCCAACCGCGCCGTCGTGGAAAAGGTCATCGACTTTCTGGAAATTCAGCACATTCGCAAAACCCCGGTGGGGCGTCTGCCGTATGGTTTGAAAAAGCGGGTCGAGCTGGCGCGCGCGCTTGCCGCAGAGCCGTCGATCCTTTTGCTGGACGAGCCGATGGCGGGCATGAACGTCGAGGAAAAAGAGGACATGAGCCGTTTTATTCTCGATGTGAATGACGAATTTGGTACCACCATCGCCTTGATCGAGCATGACATGGGCGTTGTGATGGACCTGAGCGACCGCGTGGTCGTGATGGATTACGGCAAGAAAATCGGCGACGGCACCCCCGACGAGGTGCGCAACAATCAGGACGTGATCGACGCCTATCTCGGGGTTGCACATGATTAAGGTGCTGGCTCTCACGCTTTTGCCGATGGCAGCCTATGCAGATGGCTGGACAGAGTTTCAGAACCGCTGCCTGACGGCGCTTGAGACCCTGTTGCCGCCCGTGGTGGAAGGGCTTACCCCGGTTGCGACCGGTGGCGAGACGGAAGAGTACGCCCTGCCCGAAGCCCGCCGCCTTGTGGTGGAATCGGCGCCGGCGAATGGGCTGTCGGCCTGTTCGGTGATTGACCCCACCGGCACGGCAGAGGTCGGGTTTGACGCTTGGATCGCGGATATGGTCACGCAAGACCGCTATATCGAGGTCGCGCCGGGCATCTGGCACAGCAATCAATGGATCGAACCGATCCTGGCGCTGCAAAAGCGCTATGACAACGGGGTTCTGACCCTGCGCGCATTGGAGACGAACCTTGATTCCTGATCTGTCGCAACGAAACGTCATTTTTACGGAGGCACAACACCATGCCTGAGCAGCTGATATGGGGAATGGAGGTCTTTCTGAACGGCCTCATGGCGGGGGGGCTTTACGCGCTTGTGGCGCTGGGCTTTGTCCTGATCTTCAAGGCGAGCGGAATTTTCAACTATGCCCAAGGGGTTATGGCGCTGTTCGCGGCGCTGACACTGGTCGGGATCATGGAGGGGCAGGTACCGTTCAGCCATCTGATCAACGCGATCTTTGGCACCGAGGTGCATAATTTCGGCTGGAATGTGCCGGCACTTATGGCGATCTTGTTAACCATGGTGGTGATGGTGGCGATGGCCTGGATCGTCAATCAGCTTATTTTTCGCCACCTGGTCAATCAGGAACCGATCATCCTGTTCATGGCGACCATCGGTCTGGCCTATTTCCTTGAGGGATTTGGCGACATGATGTGGGGCAGCGACATCAAGAAACTGGATGTCGGCCTGCCGCAGGGGATCAATGGATGGATCGACGAAACCACCTTCAATATCTTCGGTTACGGCTTTTTCATCGACAATCTCGATGTTGTGGCCACGGTTGTGGCGGCGCTTCTGGTGATCGTGCTGGTTATCTTCGCGCAGTATTCCAAACAGGGACGCGCGATGCGCGCGGTGGCTGATGACCATCAGGCGGCGTTGTCGGTTGGTATCAGCCTTAACTTTATCTGGGTCATGGTCTGGTCGCTGGCGGGCTTTGTGGCGCTGGTGGCCGGCATCGTCTGGGGTACCAAATCGGGCGTGCAGTTCTCGCTGTCGCTGATCGCGCTCAAGGCTTTGCCGGTTTTGATGCTGGGTGGGTTCACCTCGATCCCGGGCGCCATTGTCGGCGGTCTGATCATCGGCGTCGGTGAAAAGGTGTTCGAGTTTGCCATTGGCGCGCCCTATCTTGGCGGCGCGACCGAGATCTGGTTTGCCTATGTGCTGGCGCTGATTTTCCTCGTGTTCCGGCCGCAGGGCCTGTTCGGCGAAAAAATCATCGAGAGGGTGTGATCTGATGCAAAAGCTGATTGCCATCGTCAATGTCATCGCATGGAGCGGGTTCTGGGCCTTTGGCTATCTCGCCCTGTCTTCTGACACCAATGCCACCGGCCAGATGGTCATCGCCGCCATTCTTGCGGCGGTGGGGGGCGGGCTCGGCATGCTCGCGTTTCTCTGGCTGGTGCGCCATTCCGAAGAGACCGGCTATGCCAAACGGCCCAACCGCGCGGCCA
>CBDTZA010000174.1:0-5019 GCA_965364785.1 uncultured Roseovarius sp.
CGCGCAGGGCGACGATCTTGTCATAGACCTCGCGCGCCAAAAGACGCAGCGGCAGGCCAATTATGCCAGTGCGATAGCCCAGCATCCGTTCAATCGCATAATGCGTCTTGCCGGTATTTGTCGGGCCCAGAACCGCGAGGGTTCTTGACTGCTCGGCCATGTGCCGTCTCTCCCGTTATCGTGTTAGAGGTCCGCGCCGCCAAGCTGGCTTTTGATATTTTCCATCGCGCTGGTTACGTCCTCGTGATGCGGATGTATAGCCAGAACCCGAGAAAAGGCCTCTTGCGCAAGATCGGGCTGGTTCATTTCATCCAGCAACACGCCAAGGCCGTAAAGCACGTTGTAATGGCGCGGCTCAAGCGCCAGGGCATGTTCGATATCCGACAGCGCCAGCCCATAGCGATCTGCCTTGAAAAACGCGACCGAGCGCAGGTGCCAGGCCTCAACAAAACCCGGAGCATGATCAATCAGCGCGCTCAGGTGTTCGATCGCCATCGCGGTATCACCAGCCTCAATCGCGTCGCGCCCGCGCCGCAGCAACAGGTCCATCGCGGGCGAGCCGGATTTCTCGAACTCAAGCTCGATTTCACCAGCGATTCGCCGTGCTTCTTTTTCATCGGCCTGCTGAAGCTGTTCGAACAACCCATCAAGACGCGGGTTCGATGCCGCCAGAGCAGGTAGGGAAAACGTGACTATCGCCAGAAGTGCCGTGACGATACGGTTGAGATTGGAACGTACTGTGCCCATAACAGATTTGAGTTTAGCGCAGAATGCCGGGAAACAAACCCCCGACATCTTAATTGTGAAAGGAAGCACCGATGAGCGAAGTGATTACCGCAGCCGTGGCCGCATTGAACGAAAAAATGGACGGCGAGGGCTTTGACGGCGTTGCCAAGTTTGTGATCGAGGGCGAAGGCGCCATTCTGATCGACGCCAACGGCGCACGGGCCGGCGATACCGAATCCGATGTGACGCTGACCGCCGATACCGACACGTTCGAGTCGATCCTGTCGGGCGACCTTGACGCAACCGCCGCCTTTATGACCGGCAAGCTGAGTGTTGATGGCGACATGGGCATGGCGATGAAGCTTGGCAGCGTGCTGTCCTGATGAAACAGGCGCCGCTGCTTTCCGAGATTGCACAAGGCCCGGACGGTGGCGCCGCGTGGTGGATGACAGCCGCCGACGGCGTGCGCATCCGTGTCGGTCTCTGGAATAGGACGGCGCCAAAAGGCACGGTGCTGCTGTTTCCCGGACGCACCGAATATATCGAGAAATACGGTGTTGCCGCCGGTCATCTGGCCGAGTGCGGCTATGCCACGCTGGTGATTGACTGGCGGGGTCAGGGCCTTGCGGACCGCTTGCAGGACGACGCGATGTCGGGCCATGTGCATCATTTTACCGATTACCAGATGGATGTGGCCGCGATGCTAGAGGCCGCGCACCGGCTTGATCTGCCGCGCCCCTGGCATCTTTTGGCGCATTCGATGGGCGGCTGCATTGGCCTGCGCGCGGTGATGCAGGGGCTGGAGGTGCAAAGCTGTGCCTTTTCCGCGCCGATGTGGGGGATAGCGATGTCTGATGCCCTGCGCCCGGTGGCCTGGTCGCTGTCGTGGAGCAGTCGCCAGCTGGGCATGAGCCATTTTTATGCCCCCGGCACCGCCCCGCAAAGTTACGTTCTGACAGAGCCGTTCGAGACCAACAAACTGACCAATGACCGTGACATGTATCAATACATGATCAATCAGGCCAATGCGCATCCCGAACTTGGCATTGGCGGGCCAAGCCTGCGCTGGTTGCACGAGGCGCTGAGTGAAACCCGCGAAATGGCGCGCCGCCCCTCGCCCGACATGCCCTGTCTGACGCTGCTTGGCACGGATGAGCAGATCGTCGATGTCGCGCGTGTCCACGACCGCATGGCGCATTGGGCCAGTGGCCAGCTTGAGATGGTCGAAACCGGGCGCCACGAAACCCTGATGGAGGGCCCCGAGATGCGGGGCCGCCTGTTCAAGATGCTCTGCAAGTTCTACTGCGGCTCGGGCGACAGCGATGCTAGTGGTCCTGCGCAACAGGCGAGCGTTGCGCGCCAAGGCCGGAAATCCTGAGCACCATTTCATCACCCTTTTTCAGATAGCGCGGCGGCTTATGCCCCATGCCCACGCCCGGCGGCGTGCCGGTGGCGATGACATCGCCCGGCTCCAGCGTCATCAGATCGCTGAGATAGGCCACGATATGCGCCACGCTAAAGATCATCAGGCCACTGTTGCCGGTTTGCATGCGCGCACCGTTGACGTCGACCGACAAATCAAGGTTTTGCAGATCGCCCACCTCGTCGGGGGTCACAAGCCAGGGACCCATCGGCCCGAAGGTGTCACAGCTTTTGCCCTTGGTCCACTGGCCCGACCGCTCAAGCTGAAATGCGCGCTCAGAGACATCATTGACGATTGTGTACCCCGCTACATGGTCAAGCGCTTGCTCTTCGCTCACATATTTCGCGCGCTTGCCGATCACGATGCCAAGCTCGACCTCCCAATCGCCGCGGGTTGATCCGCGCGGCAGAACCACCGTGTCATTCGGCCCCACAATGGCCGATGTCGCCTTGAGAAACACAACCGGGTCCTTGGGCGGGTCAACGCCAAGCTCGGCCGCGTGATCGGTATAGTTCAGCCCGATGCAGATCAGCTTGCCCACATTACCCACCGGCGGGCCAAGGCGCGGGTTGCCCTCCACCAGCGGCAGGCTTTCGGGATTGACCTTTGGCAGATCGCCAAGCACCGCGCCGGCCAGATCAGGCAGCACGCCGGAGAGATCACGCAGATTGCCGTCCGCGTCCACCACAGCGGGCTTTTCCTGTCCCGGCGCACCGAATCTTGCAAATTTCATGGTTCCACATCCCTTCCGAGTTTGCGCCCACCCTAGCCAGCCACCCGCAAATGGCAAGACACCACCCCATGACATCGGCCCATGACACCGGCCCCTTGTGGCGCGCCGCGACGCGGCCTATGTCTTGGGTCAAACTGCAACAAGAGGTGCCCCATGATTAACCTGCCTTTCCCGGTCCGCGACGCAAATGCCACTTCGGGCAACAAGGATCTGGGAAAGCTGCCGGAATGGGACCTGAGCGATCTTTACAGCGGTGAAGATGCGCCCGAACTCAAGCGCGATCTCGACTGGCTTGAAACCACCTGCGCCGAGTTTGCCCGCGATTATGAGGGCAAGCTTGCCGATCTGGATGGGCGCGGCCTTTTGGACTGCCTGCACCGCGACGAAAAGATCAGCAATATCGCCGGGCGGATCATGTCCTTTGCCGGGCTGCGCTATTATCAGCTGACCACCGATGGCGGACGGACCAAATTCATGTCCGATTGCCAGGAAAAGGTGACCAATTACACCACGCCGCTGGTGTTTTTCTCGCTCGAACTGAACCGGCTTGATGAGGCGGCGTTGACGGCGATGTACGCCCAGAACGCTGATCTGGCGCGCTATAAGCCGGTGCTTGACCGCATCCGCGCAATGAAGCCCTATCAGCTCTCCGATGAGCTTGAGAAATTCCTGCATGATCTGGGGGTTGTGGGCGATGCCTGGGAACGTCTGTTTGACGAAACCATCGCGGGTCTCAACTTTAACGTCGATGGCGAGGACCTGAGTATCGAGGGCACGCTGAACCTGTTGACCGAACAGGATCGCGCCACCCGCGAGGCCGCCAGCCGGGAACTTGCCCGCGTCTTTGGCGAAAACATCCGCACCTTTTCGCGCGTCCACAATACCACCGCCAAGGAAAAAGAGGTCATCGACCGCTGGCGCGGCATGCCCACCGCCCAGACCGGGCGCCACCTTTCCAACGATGTCGAGCCTGAGGTGGTCGAGGCGCTGCGCAATGCGGTGGTCAAGGCCTACCCCAAGCTAAGCCACCGTTATTACGAGCTTAAGCGCAAATGGCTTGGGCTTGACCGGATGCAGACCTGGGACCGCAACGCGCCCTTGCCGATGGAAAGCACCAAAATCGTCGATTGGAACAGCGCCCGGAAAACCGTGATCGAGGCGTATGGCGCGTTTGATCCGCGCATGGCCGATCTGGCACAGCCGTTCTTCGAGAAGGGCTGGATTGATGCGGGCGTAAAACCGGGCAAGGCGCCGGGTGCTTTTGCCCATCCGACCGTGACCAATATCCACCCCTACGTGATGCTCAACTATCTGGGCAAACCGCGCGATGTGATGACCCTTGCGCATGAGCTTGGCCACGGCGTGCATCAGGTTCTGGCCGCCGATCAGGGCGAGCTTTTGGCAGGCACGCCGCTGACACTGGCCGAGACCGCATCGGTCTTTGGCGAAATGCTGACCTTCCGCAAGATGCTTGACGGGGCCAAGTCGGATCAGGAGCGCAAGGTGCTTCTGGCCGGCAAGGTCGAGGATATGATCAACACTGTCGTCCGTCAGATCGCGTTTTATGACTTTGAATGCAAACTTCACGCCGCGCGCCGCGAGGGTGAACTCACGCCCGACGATATCAACGCGCTCTGGATGTCGGTGCAGGCGGAAAGCCTTGGGCCGGCGTTTGATTTTGCGGACGGATACGAGACCTTCTGGGCCTATATCCCGCATTTCGTGCATTCGCCGTTCTACGTCTATGCCTATGCCTTTGGCGACGGGTTGGTGAACGCGCTTTACGCGGTTTACGAGGAAAACCCCGAAGGCTTTCAGGAAAAGTATTTCGACATGCTCAAGGCGGGTGGATCGAAACACCACAAGGAACTGCTCGCGCCGTTCGGCCTTGATGCCAGCGACCCGGCGTTCTGGGACAAGGGATTGTCGATGATCTCCGGGTTTATCGACCAGCTTGAGGCGATGGAAGACTAAGGCTGTACCGCCCGCGCGGTCGGCACTTTCAGCGCCATGTCACGCAGGAACCCGGTGCCTTCGCGCCCCGCCTGTGAGATGATGCCGTTCAACACACGGATCGCGGCGGGCGAGGTGACGGCCACGAAATGGTTGAGGCTGTTGCCGTCGGCCAATTCGGTGA
>CBDTZA010000175.1:0-5011 GCA_965364785.1 uncultured Roseovarius sp.
CCCGCCCGCAAGATAGCCCAGCACCAGTTCGCCGCCGCTCAGCGGCGGCATCAACGTGTCAACGATATTGCCCTGCACCTTGGAAATCACGATCGAGGACGAGGCATTGGCAAAGGCGTTCTGAATGACCGTCATCATCAGGATGCCCGGCGCGATGAATGTGGTAAAGCTTACCCCCATCACATCGCCCCGGCGCGGGCCGATGGCGATGCTGAAGATCAACAGGAACAGACCGGCCGTAACCAGCGGGGCCAGCAAGGTCTGGGTCCAGACCGCCAGAAAGCGGCGCACCTCGCGTTCAGCCAGTGTTGCCAGCCCAAGCCAGTTGACCCGGCCAAAGCGCCGTGTTCCCATTTTCAAAAGCTCTGCTGGCCGGTCCTGGCCACTTGCCTGCGTCATCGCGTGCTCCTCATTTCTGGTGGCGTTTGCCGCCTACCTGTCCGGCACGACCCGGCTTTCAGCCTGCGCAGGGCGCAATTGGCGGTCTCCGGGTCGATTCGATGCCTTGTAACTCAGCCGCCAGTGATTAGAATAGGGCCTTGATCGAATTTGCAAGGCGGCGGGTCCATGACCCGGGCCGCCTTTTGACATGAGGAAGCCCCGATGTCCTGGAACGACGAACGCGTTGAACTGTTGAAAAAGCTGTGGGGGGAAGGTCAGTCGGCCAGCCAGATTGCAAAAGAGCTTGGCGGTGTGACCCGCAATGCCGTGATCGGCAAGGTGCATCGTCTGGGCCTGTCGAACCGCAACGGATCGGGTGGGGCAGCCGCCACAACCGCCAGTGCCGCTTCTGAGAGCAAGGCGAAAGCCGAGGCCAAGGCCAAACCCGCCGCCCCAAAACCGGCCCCCAAGCCCGCCCCGAAGCCCGAAGCGGTCGCCGATGCGGCCCCGGTGCCCATGCCAGTGCCTGTGACCCGGATCAAGCCAATCATTCCCGCAGGCCAGCCCCTGCCGCCGCAGCCCTCGGCCAATGAGATTGACCCCGCGGCCTTGGCCAAGGTAAGCGAAGTCGAGAAAAAGGCAAAGCGGCTGACCCTGATGGAGCTGACCGAACGCACCTGCAAATGGCCGGTGGGCGACCCTGCGACACCGGATTTCTGGTTTTGCGGTCTGCCGGTGCAATCGGGCAAGCCCTATTGCGAGGCGCATGTGGGCGTCGCCTTTCAGCCGATGAGCAGTCGCCGCGACCGCAAGCGGTAATCCCCGGCCTGACCTTTTTGATCAAGTGGTGCGCGCTAAAGCGCGCGCTGTTTTTGTGATTGGCGCGTGGGGCATCAGCGGTTTTGCCTCCACTGGCGTGGAATCTTGGGCAAGGTCCGGGATGCGCTCCGCGCGGGGATATTTATAACCAGAAGAAACAAGCGCGCAAAAACCCTGTCCTCTTAGATATTTCTTCACTGTTGCCAACCTATGATCCGGTCATGTTTTGGATAAGGCGACGGGATGAGCAACTCAACACCACTGGCGCGCATATCTGGCTCGGCGCAGGGCCGCACAAGCGCCCATCTATCGCGACGCCAAAAGGCAGCGATCATCGTGCGGTTTTTGTTGAACGAGGGCGCGGATGTGCCATTGACGGATTTGCCCGAGGCGCTGCAGGCGCAGTTGACCACGCAAATGGGATCGATGCGTTATGTTGATCGCTCGACCCTGGCCGATGTGGTGGCCGAGTTCGCACAAGAGCTGGAGGGCATGGGCCTGACCTTTCCGCGCGGTATGGCAGGGGCGCTTACGGCGCTTGACGGGCGGATCAGTCCACAGACAGCCGCAAGGCTGCGCAAAGAGGCCGGCGTGCGCCAATATGGTGACCCCTGGGAGTTGATCCGACAGGCCAACCTGAAAGCATTGATACCGATTATCGAGAGTGAAAGCACCGAGGTGGCGGCGGTAGTGTTGTCGAAACTGGATGTGGCCCGCGCCGCTGAATTGCTGGGCAAGCTGCCAGGCGACAAGGCACGGCGTATCACCTATGCGGTGTCGCAAACCGGATAGGTCAGCCCAGAAGCGGTGGATCGGATCGGGCTTGCACTGGCGGCACAGTTGCACGATGTCCCCGAGACCGCTTTTGCCGAAGGGGCCGTGGAGCGGGTTGGGGCGATCCTGAATTCTTCGCCTGCGGCCACGCGCGACGATGTTCTTGTCGGCCTGGAGGAAACCGATCAGGATTTCGCCGCCCTGGTGCGGCGTGCGATCTTTACCTTTGTCCATATTACCGAGCGGGTGAACGCAGTCGATATCCCCCGCGTGATACGGGAGGTTGATCAGCCGGTTTTGGTGACAGCACTTGCCGCAGCTTCGGCCGGCGATCTGGCACCGGTCGCCGAGTTCATTCTGGAGAATATGAGCAAGCGGATGGCCGAAGCAATCCGCGAAGAGATGCAAGAGCTTGGCCGCGTGCGAGGGCGGGACGGCGAAGAGGCGATGACAACAGTAGTCAACGCCGTTCGCACGCTTGAAGCCGCAGGAGAGATCACGCTGGTCAGCGCCGCAGACGATATGGAGGACGATGTGGATTGACCTGCGCTTTGTCGCGCCACAGATCTTGATCAAATTTTTCCCTCACTGATCGACATCATAGCGCGCTTGGCCACTGACGCGTCTCATTCAGACGGCGCAATCCCGCGCCCTCAAAAATAAACAGGGAACTCTGAAATGAAACGCACATGGATCAAGGCCGCTCTATTGGCCACAATCGCCGTCCCGGCTTATGCCGATGGCGACCTAAGCCGCGCCAATGTGATCGACGTGGTGATTGAGATGGGCAGTAACGATGACGGCATGTATTTCAAGCCCGACAATTTCAAGTTTATCACCGGTCAGGCTTATAAGCTGATCATGAAAAACGTGGATGAAATCAAGCACGAAGTGTCCCTCAATGAAATGAACGAGCGTATCTTCACCCGCAAGGTCGAGGCCTCGGACAAAGACGGAAATCTTGTCACCGAAGTCAAGGGAAGCGTCCACGAGGTTGAGATTGGCGCCGGCCAAGCTGTCGAATGGTTCTTCGTTCCGGTCCAGCCGACTGAGGGTCTGGTCGAAATCACCTGCGAAATCCCCGGCCATTATGATGCCGGAATGCATGCCAGCGCAGAGATCAACTGAGCGCACAAAGGGGGGCTTTTGGCCCCCGGCACGGCACAAATCCGGACAAAGACAGTAGACAGGCCCGCGCGGCGCCAATAGACTCATCCCATGAGTGATACAGACGGACGCCGATGGCATGATATGGGCGGACAGGTCGCAGGGCCTGTGCCGATGGACGGGCATGACTTTGCGCTTTGGGAAAAGCGTGTCGATGCGCTGATGGTCCTGTGTGGGACCAAGGAGTTTTTCACCGTCGACGGGCTGCGCCGCGCGCTCGAGGACATGGGCGAGGACGCCTTTGAAAAGCACAGCTATTACGAGCGCTGGATCGCCGCGGTGAATCAGAACCTCATCGAGGCCGGGATTTACAGCCTGGAAGAGCTTGGCGCACGGATGGATGATATCGCCGCACGCGGGCCGACATATGCCGAGGCGCAAAATGGCTGAGCGGGTGCGCGTCAGGGCGATGATGCCGCCGGGCCATGTGCGCGCGCCCTCATATCTGCGCGGCAAGGTGGGTGTGATCGAGCGCCCGCTTGGCACCTTTCACAACCCCGAACAGCTGGCCTATGGCCTGCCTGCCGAGAAAAAACCGCTCTATCGGGTGCGCTTTAGCATGAGCGAACTCTGGGGGGATGCGGCGGAAAACCCCATCGATACGCTTGATGCGGAAATCTACGATCACTGGCTCGAAAGGCTCTGAGCGATGCCCCATGACCACCCCGACCATTCCCATGATCACGACCACGGGCTAAGCCCCTCTGGTCACCCGTACCGCGCCGATAATGACGAACCGCTCACCTATTGGCAGCGCATGGAAATTGCGGTGCGCGAACTTTTGATTGAAAAGGCCAAGATAAGCCCGGCGGAAATCACCGCCCAGATCGAGGTGATGGATGCCCGCAGCCCCGCCAATGGCGCCGCCGTCGTCGCCCGCGCCTGGAGCGATCCGGCCTTCAAGGCGCGGCTTTTGGCCGATGCCGGTGCGGCCAGTCGCGAGATGGGGTTCGATATCGGGCCGCTCAACCTTATCGCGGTGGAAAACACCGACACCCTGCATAATCTGATCGTCTGTACGCTGTGCTCTTGCTATCCGCGTAACCTTTTGGGCCTGCCGCCCGATTGGTACAAAACCCGCGAATACCGAAGCCGCGCCGTCCGCGAGCCGCGTGCCGTGTTGCGCGAGTTTGGCGTTGATCTGCCCGACAGCACCAGCATCCGTGTCCATGACAGCACCGCCGACATGCGCTATATCGTGCTTCCCGCCCGCCCGGCAGGCACCGACAAGATGACCGAGACCGAATTGGCCAGCCTTGTCACCCGCGATGCGATGATCGGTACAGGTCTGGCGCGCACCCCCTGACAGGCTTATGATCGGGCGCGCGAGATCGCCCGCAACATCAAGGCACCCCGGCATGAGCGACACCCTCAACCGCATCACCGATACTGCTATCGGCGTGGTCATGTACGGGCCCATCGCGCTGGCAAAACTTTTGCCATACCGCCTGCGCGTTCCCGTCATGGGCTGGCTGACCGCGCGCGTGATCGCGCCGATCGCAGGCTATGACAAACGCGTGCGTGACAACCTTGCGCATGTCCTGCCCGAGCTTCCCGAAACAGAAGTACGGCGGCTGATGCGTGTGGTGCCCAACAATGCCGGGCGCAACATGGCAGAGCTTTTTTCCACGCCAGAGTTTATCGCCCGCACGCGCAAAGCACCGATCTATGGCCCCGGCCTTGACGCAATCCGTGCGGCTCAGGCCGAAGGCCGCCCGATCATCTTTGTCACCGGCCATTTCGGAAGCTTCAACGCCGCGCGCATCGCGATGATCGAACAGGGCTTTGAGATGGGCGTATTCTACCGGCCGATGGCGAACAGGTGGTTCAACACCCGCTACACTACGGCTATGGGCGCGCTAAGTCAGCC
>CBDTZA010000176.1:0-5000 GCA_965364785.1 uncultured Roseovarius sp.
GGCGAGATGAATGTCGATGCAGCCTTTGATGCAGATCTGCGCGAGCGGCTTTTGCCGGGAAACCGGATGAAGGGGGCGGCAAATGTGTTGATCTTCTCGAATGCCGACGCGGCCTCTGGAGTGCGCAATATCCTCAAGATGAAGGCCGGCGGGCTAGAGGTCGGGCCGATCCTGATGGGCATGGGCAACCGGGTGCATATCGTCACCCCGTCGATCACCGCGCGCGGTCTTTTGAACATGGCCGCCATTGCGGGCACGCCGGTGGCGCATTACGGATAGGGAATCATCGGGTTTGCATGAAATTTCTTTGCAGTTTTGCAAAACCGTATTTCGTGACGCTTTTATCGGATAAAAATGAAGGGTTTGCAAAAATTTGCAGACCCTTTTTCCGTATTTCTGCAAATTTTATGCGGTAATGTGCCACGCTATCGCGCAAGATGCTTGCCGCAAGGGCAGGCGGTCCGTAACACATATTTAACGGATCGGAGGAGGATACCATGGGATACAAAGAGCTTTACGACGGCTGGAAGCAAGACCCTGACGCGTTCTGGATGAAGGCGGCCGAGGCGATTGACTGGGTTGAGAAACCCAGCAAGGCGCTTTTCGACGACAACGCCCCTTTGTATGAGTGGTTCAAGGATGCGCAGGTCAACACCTGCTACAACGCGGTTGATCGCCATGTCGAGGCGGGCAATGGCGCGCGCACCGCGATCATCTATGACAGCCCGATCACCGACACCAAGCACAAGATCAGCTACGGCGAGCTTCAAACCCGCGTTGCCAGCCTTGCCGGCGCGTTGCGCGCCAAGGGTGTGGAAAAGGGTGACCGCGTCATCATCTATATGCCGATGGTGCCCGAGGCGCTTGAGGCGATGCTGGCCTGTGCCCGTCTTGGCGCGATCCACTCGGTCGTGTTTGGCGGGTTTGCCGCGCATGAACTTGCCGTGCGGATCGACGATGCCACGCCCAAGGCGATTATCGCCGCCTCTTGCGGGCTAGAGCCGGGGCGCGTGGTGCATTACAAGCCGCTTCTGGACGGCGCAATTGAACAGGCGACGCACAAGCCCGACTTTACCGTGATTTTCCAGCGCGAACAGGAAGTTGCGGCGCTTATCCCGAACCGCGATTTTGACTGGCACGGGTTTCAGGCGGGTGTCGCGCCTGCCGAATGTGTGCCGGTGTCGGGCGATCACCCGGCCTATATCCTGTACACTTCGGGCACCACCGGCGCGCCCAAGGGGGTGGTCCGGCCCACGGCGGGCCATCTGGTGGCGCTGAACTGGACCATGAAGAACATCTATAATGTCGATCCCGGCGATGTGTTCTGGGCGGCGTCCGATGTGGGCTGGGTCGTGGGGCATTCCTATATCTGCTACGGCCCGCTTATTAGTGGCAACACCACCATCGTGTTTGAAGGCAAGCCGATCGGCACGCCGGATGCGGGCACCTTCTGGCGGGTGATCTCAGAGTATAACGTGCGCAGCTTTTTCACCGCCCCCACCGCTTTGCGCGCGATCAAGCGCGAAGACCCCAAGGGCCTGCTGATCAAGGATTACGACATTTCTTGTCTGCGCGCGCTTTATCTGGCGGGCGAGCGGGCCGATCCCGACACGATTGAATGGGCACAGCGCGAGATGGGCGTGCCGGTTTATGATCACTGGTGGCAGACCGAAAGTGGCTGGGCCATCGCGGGCAACCCTGCGGGGATCGAGGCGCTGCCGGTCAAGATCGGCTCGCCCACCGTGGCGATGCCCGGCTATGATGTGCATATTCTGGATGAGGGTGGCCACCCGATGAAACCCGGCGAACTTGGCGCGATTGCGGTCAAACTGCCACTGCCGCCGGGCACATTGCCGACGCTGTGGAACGCCGAAGATCGCTATCGCAAATCTTACCTCGCCACCTTTCCGGGCTATTACGAGACCGGCGATGCGGGGATGATCGACGACGATGGGTATCTCTACATCATGGCGCGCACCGATGACGTGATCAACGTGGCCGGGCACCGGTTGTCGACGGGCGCCATGGAAGAGGTGCTTGCCGGGCACGCGGATGTGGCCGAATGCGCCGTGATCGGGGTCAGTGACGCGCTTAAGGGGCAGGCGCCGGTCGGCTTTCTCTGTCTCAACAGCGGCGCCAATCGCGACGAGGCCGAGGTTGTCAAAGAAGTTGTCGCGCGCGTGCGCGATCAGATCGGGCCGGTCGCCGCGTTCAAGCTTGCCGTGGTGGTGGACCGTTTGCCCAAGACCCGCTCGGGCAAGATCCTGCGCGGGATCATGGTCAAGATTGCCGACGGGGCCGAGTATAAAATGCCCGCCACGATTGATGATCCGGCTATCTTAGATGAAATCAAGGCCGCGCTGCAAAGCCTTGGTCTGGCCAAGTAAGATCTGGCCATCAAAGATGAAAATCAGGCCCCGGAGTTAACAACCGGGGCCTTTTTTGATGCTCAAATAACTTCTAAAATTGAGTGCTGTCTGGCGCGACGCACTCACAAACGCCAGGCCAGACAGCGTTACCGATTTGAAACACCTGCCGGGAAGAGCGATCAGGACCTCATTGAACCGGTGCGTCCCGGTACCGTCGGGCAAAAACTTGAACTAATGAAAAAGGGCTTGGGACACCCTGACACATAAGACGCAAATCAACTGTTGCAGGTTCGGGCGCGCTGCGCTGTGATGCACCTCACAGAAGCTTCAGAAAAACAGGAAGTTTTAATATGCCTTTAACGGTGGCAGCGGGGCTGACAGAGGATGCGGGGTTTCGGGGCCTGCTTGAACGCCATGGCCGCGCCGTAGACTTTCCGTCTGGCCGCACGATTTACGGCACTGGCGATGAAGACAGCACGATGATGCTGATCACCCAAGGTCGGGTCGAAATTAGCCGCACGTCTCGCGATGGGCGGCGCTCGATCCTGACCCATCTTGGGGCTGGGGATATGGTCGGGGAACTGGCTGCCCTTGATGGCGAACCGCGCAGCGCCGATGTGGTGGCGGCGACGCAGGTGCGCGGCTTGGTTTTGACCCGGGCGCAAGTTGGCGGGCTGTTAAGGGACAATCCCGATGCGGCCCTTGGCGTGATCGAGACGCTGTGTCGGCGTCTGCGCGAGACTTCGGCGATGTATACGGCGCATGTGCTGACGGACGGACAGGCGCGGCTGGCGCGGCTTTTGCTGCATCTGTCGGAAAAATGGGGCGCGCCCTTGCCGGATGGGCGGCGCCACCTGTCCGAGCGGTTTTCGCAATCCGATCTGGGCGATCTGGTGGGGCTGACGCGCGAAAGCGTCAACCGCCAGATCCGCGACTGGGAAGAGGCCGGCATTGTTGCGCGTCAGGGCAGGGGGCTTGTCATTTGCGATCTGGCGGCGCTTTTGGCCGTGGCAGGGCGCGCCGAATGAGCCGCGCAATTTGCTTTGAAAACCGATTTCCACTTTTCGAATTGCGCCCTAGGTGAACTGTTCGCGCAACAGCCGCTCGTCAAGCCCGTGGCCCGGATCAAACAGAATCCGGTGCGAAATGCTGGCCTCGGACTGAATTTCAACCCAGAGCACGTTTTCCACCCAACGGCTATCGGCGTCGGCCATCACCGGGCGCTTGTCGGGCTCGATCACGTCAAAGCGCACATGGGCGGCCTTGGGCAACAGTGCCCCGCGCCAGCGGCGGGGCCGGAACGCCGCCACCGCCGTCAGCGCCAGCACATCCGAGCCGATTGGCAGAATGGGGCCATGCGCGCTATTGTTATAGGCGGTCGATCCGGCGGGGGTGGCGACAAGCGCGCCGTCGCAGACCAGCTCTTGCATGCGCAGACGCCCATCGATGCTTATCCGCAACTTGGCGGCCTGCGGGCCTGCGCGCAAAAGCGAGACCTCGTTGATCGCCAATGCGGTGTGGATTTTGCCATCACGCGATTCCGCACGCATTGAAAGCGGGTTGATCACCTCTTCTGCGGCGGCTTCAAGCCGGTCCAGCAGATCATCCTCGCTATATTCGTTCATCAAAAAGCCGACAGTGCCGCGGTTCATACCATAAACCGGGATGTCGAGATTTTGCGTGCGATGCAGCGTATGCAGCATGAACCCATCGCCGCCCAAGGCCACGATCACATCGGCCTCGGCCTCGGGGACCTGACCAAAGCGCAGGCTAAGCACCTCGAGTGCTGTCTGTGCGGTGGGCGCATCGCTGGCGACAAAGGCGATCTTCCTGGTCATGCGGTGGCGGTCCTGTTTCCAAAGGGCGGCGTCATGGCGCGGATCGAACCATAATTTCACCCCATAGACCAGCCATGCCGGTCCGTCGTCGGGTTTTGTCGCTTTACATTCTTTCAAAGCGGCCAGGTTTCCTATAGGAAATCTATGAAATTCACCCCTGCCGGAGTTGTCACAATGCCCCATGATGGAAACCAGCCTGTTGCAGATCAAGGCTTTTTCACCGAATCCCTGTCGTCGCGCGATCCAGAGATTTTTAGCTCGATCACGGCCGAACTTGGCCGTCAGCGCGACGAGATCGAGCTTATTGCCTCTGAGAACATCGTCTCTGCCGCCGTGATGGAAGCGCAGGGCAGTGTGATGACTAACAAATACGCCGAAGGCTATCCCGGTCGGCGCTATTATGGCGGCTGCCAATATGTCGATATCGCCGAAAATCTGGCGATCGAGCGGGCCTGCAAGCTGTTTGATTGTGCGTTCGTCAACGTACAGCCGAACTCGGGCAGCCAGGCGAACCAGGGCGTGTTTCAGGCGCTGCTGAAACCCGGCGATACCATTCTCGGCATGAGCCTTGATGCCGGTGGTCACCTGACCCACGGCGCCGCACCCAACCAGTCGGGCAAGTGGTTCAACGCCATTCAATACGGTGTGCGCCGCGAGGATAACCTGATCGATTATGATCAGGTGCAGGCCCTTGCCACCGAGCATCAGCCCAAGATGATCATCGCCGGTGGTTCCGCAATCCCGCGCCAGATCGACTTTGCCAAAATGCGCGAGATTGCCGATAGCGTTGGCG
>CBDTZA010000177.1:0-4990 GCA_965364785.1 uncultured Roseovarius sp.
CGAAACGCTTGATCTGTTGCAGGAATTGCTCGACGATTACGATGGCACCGTTCTGTTGGTCAGCCACGACCGTGATTTCCTGGATCGCGTCGCCACCACCACCATCGCGATGGAGGGCGACGGTCGCGCCACCGCCTATGCTGGCGGGTGGAGCGATTACCGCGCACAACGCAATGCTGGCACGTCAAGTGATGCAGGTAAAAAGCAAGATAAATCAAAGCAGAGCAAGGCAGAGTTAAAGCAGGGAAAGCCCGAAAAATCGCAGCTGTCCTTTACCGAAAAGCACCGTCTTGACGAACTGCCCGCCGTGATGGAGCGGCTTCAGGCCGAGATGGCAAAGCTGGAAGGGCTTTTGGCCGACCCTGCGCTTTTCACCCGCGAACCGGTCAAGTTCAAAAAGGCGACCGAGGCATTGACCGCGCGCCAGAGCACGCTGGCACAAGCCGAGGAAGAATGGCTTGCTTTGGCCGAAAAAGCCGAACCCAAGGGTTGATTTTCGTGCCTATCCCTTTGCTTTCAAAGGGGAAGGATCAGACAGGAGCCGGTGCAGATGAAAGACAAAATTCGCCTGCTTTACGAGGGTCGCAGCAAGCGCGCCACGCGGTTTCGCTATGCCCTGCTGATTTTTGACGCGGTCACGATTCTGTTCTTTCTGGCCACGGCCACCATGCCGTTCACGCCGACCTTGCTGACGATAGATGCGGTGGTGGCGGTTATGGTGCTGGGCGATATGATCTGTCGGTTCTGGATCGCGCCCAACAAGATGCGCCACCTGCGTCAGATTTACGTGATCGTGGATATCATCGTTCTGGCCTCGCTGATTGCGGCGCCGTTCATGGGGCAGGAGCTTGCGATGCTGCGGCTGTTGCGGGCGCTGCGATTGGTGCATTCCTATCATCTGCTGCGCGACCTGCGCCGCGATTCAGCATTCTTTCGCCAACGTGAGGATGCCATCGTCGCGTTGGTCAACCTCTTGGTCTTCATCTTTGCGATGACAGCAGTGGTGTTTATCTTGCGCGGCGGCAAGGAGCCGGGGCTTGAGACCTATATTGACGCGCTCTATTACACGGTTGCCACGCTAACGACGACCGGATTTGGCGATATCATCATGACAAGCGGCCTTGGCCGACTTTTGTCGGTGGCGATTATGGTGGTCGGCGTCGCCCTGTTTTTGCGGCTGGCCAAGGTAATCTTTACGCCCGCCAAGGTGCGCTACAAATGTCCCGATTGCGGGCTGATGCGTCATGACCCGGATGCGATCCATTGCAAGCATTGCGGGAACGAACTTAAAATCGAATCAGAAGGCGCCGATTAGGCCCACCTATTGCATCCGCAATGCGCCATCCAGCCGGATCACCTCGCCATTAAGATAGCCGCATTCGACGATAAAGCGCGCAAGGGCGGCATATTCCGCCGGATCACCAAGCCGCTTGGGACAGGTCACATCCTGCGCCAGGCCATCCTGTACGTCTTGCGGCAATCCCTTGAGCATCGGCGTCATGAAAATCCCCGGCGCAATCGCCATCACCCGGATGCCCTCACGCGCCAGATCGCGCGCCATCGGCAGGCTGAGGCCCACGATGCCGCCCTTTGAGGCCGCATAGGCCGTCTGGCCCTTTTGCCCGTCAAACGCCGCGACCGAGGCGGTGTTGATGATCACGCCACGCGCGCCGTCGGGTCCGGGCGGGTTCTGCGCGATTTCAGCGGCGGCAAGGCGGGCCACGTTGAAGGTGCCGACAAGATTGATGTCGATGGTGCGTCTGAAGGCCGCCAGATCATGCGGCCCGTCGCGCCCGAGGGTCTTTTCACCGGTGGCGATCCCGGCACAGTTCACGGCGGCGGTGATCCGGCCCATGGCGGCTTTGGCAATGGCTATCGCGGCCCCGACAGAGGCCTCGTCGGTGACATCGGTTTCAACGAAGGTGGCGCCGATTTCGGCGGCAACGGTCCGGCCGCGCGCGGCGTCACGATCAAACAGCGTCACCTGCGCGCCCATCTCGCGAAAGTGGCGCGCGGTTGCCTCGCCAAGGCCAGAGGCCCCGCCGGTGATGATCGCGGCTGTGTCCTGAATGCGCATGGCGGTCCCTTTTCAATAAATGAACATATGTTCAGATAACCCCTGCGCGGCGCCCTGTCAAAGCCGACGTTCGCGCAATCGCGTGATCAGGCCAAGCCCAAGCACCGTGAGCAGGATGCGATAGATATGATGCAGCGTGACAAAGGCCGGGTTGGCATTCAGACTAAGCGCGACAAGCGCCATTTCGGTGACCCCGCCGGGCGCAAAGCTGATCAACAGAACATCGACCGGCTCTGCCGTCACTCGGTGCAGGACAAACGCGAAGGCCCCGCCAAGCGCCAGCATCATCGCCACCGACACGACCGACAAACCGGCCCCGCGCAGGATCAAGCCCCGGCTGAGCCCGGTAAAGCGCATGCCAAGCGCCGTGCCCAGCACCATCTGCGCCATATTCACCAGCCATTGCGGGATATCCAAGCTAAGTACGCCCGTCAGAGACAGCACCGCCGCAAGCGCCATCGGCCCGGTCAATTGCCCGGCGGGCAAGCGTAACAGATGCCCGAGCCCGAGCCCGGCGACCCCCGCAAGCGCTATCAACGGCAGGTCCGACCATGGCACATCCGGGCGCGCCAATGTCATGCCCGCAGAACTCCCCACAGGCGCGCCAAGCCAGAGCGACAGGCCAATCGGCACGGCAGTGACCACAACGATGATCCGCAGAAATTGTTGCAGCATCAGCCGGGTCATATCCGCGCCCGCCGCCTCGCCAAGGGCGATCGATTCGTATAGCCCACCCGGCGTGCTGGCGTAAAAGGCGGTGACCGGATCATAGCCGCCCAAGCGGCGAAAGATGGCATAACCCATGCCATGCGCCAACACGACAAACACCGTCAGCGCGCCAAAGCTGTACATGAAATCATGCGCCTCGGTGAACAGGGCCGACGTCACCTGCGCCCCGATCATCAGCCCGATAATGGCAATGAACAACAGCCTGAGGCGCGGCGGAAACCCGTACCCCTCGGGTAAGTGATGCGGCAGCACCGTTGCCACAAGGGCCGAGATTGCCAATGGCCCAAGCATGAACGGCAAAGGCACGCCCATGAGTTGCGCCAGCCCGCCAGAGGCGGCAGACAGGCCCAGCAGGGCAAAGGTCGTGATCAGATGGCGCATGGCCTTAGTTCAAGCACCACGCGCGCGCCGCCACAAGAGGGCGCGCGTGCGTCAGGCAAAATCGACAAATTTATTGAACGGCATTTCGCGCAGCCGCTTGCCCGTCGCGGCAAAGATGGCATTGGCCAAAGCGGCGGCGGCGGGGGGCACGGGCGGCTCGCCAATGCCGCGGATCTTGCTGGCGTTTTCAAGGCCGCGCACGGTGATCTCGGGGCATTGATATAGACGCATACCGGGAAAGCTGTCGAAATTCTCCTGCTCGGTGGCGCCACCGGCATAGGTGATCTCGCAATTCATCGCATGGCCAAGGCCAAAGATCACACCACCTTTGACAAGCCCCTCGAAATTGACCGGATCAAGGATGCGCCCCACATCGGCGGCCACAAAAACCCGGTCGATGCGAAGGCCCGCATCGGTATCGGTGACCTCGATCACCTGCGCGCAGGGCACCCCGAATGACAGGCAAAAGGCCACGCCGCGTCCCTGATTGGGGCCAAGGCTGGCGCCCCAGTTCGACATTTCGCCGACTGCCTCAAGTACCTTGCGAGAGGGGTCGTGATTGCACAGGCGAAGGCGTTCGGCCAATGGGTCGGCCCCCGCCGCATGGATCAGCTCATCAAGCAGACAGTCGTGGAAAAACCCGTTTGACGAGGCCCCGACCGCGCGCCAGGAGCTGATCGGCGCCAGCTCTGGCGCGCGATACCCGGTCACGCGGTAATTGGGGATATCAAACGGCTGATCCCAGGCGCCTGCCACGATCTGAAGGTCGGGTCCGGGTGTCGGCAGGCCCTGACGGCTCATTTGCGAGGCCATGACCGAGGGCATGGCGATGCCAAGATCAAAGGTCTCGACCTGACCACCGCTGACCCGGCCCCGACCACGCGCCATGGCGATCTGGCGCGGATAGTCATGCGTCATGTCCTGTTCGCGTGAATAGGTCAGCTTGACCGGCGTGCCGGGCATGGCCAGGGCCAGCGTGGTGGCGTGGCGCACCACGTCATCCTCAAGGCGGTGCCCAAAGCTTCCGCCGATCATCAGGGCGTGGATATGCACGTTTTCGGCGTCAACGCCCGCGATGCGCGCGACGTTTTTCTGAATGAATCTGGGGATTTGCGTGCCGGTCCAGACGTCAACGCGACCCTCGCCCACAAGTACCGTGGCATTGAGCGGCTCTAGCGGGGCATGGGCCAGATAGGGCGCGCGATACTCAAAGCCAAGATCGGAGCCCTCCGCCAGAGCGGCGTCAACATCGCCGGTGTCGCGAAACTGGCTGTCCTGATGCGCGGGCGTGAAGCTGTCGCTCAGCGCCTGCCAATGACCCGCCATATCGGCTGGATAGGGGGCAGGACCCCAGTCGACCTTGAGGGCCTCTGCGGCCTGAAATGCGCGCCAGGTATTGTCGGCGATCACACCAACGCCACCGTTTAGGGGCACAACCTTGATCACGCCGCGCATTTTTTCGGCCTCGCTGGCGTCAAACCCGCGCATTTCGCCGCCCTGTGCCGGGTTGAGGCGGATCGCGGCATGACGCATGCCGGGCTGGGTCTGGTCGATGCCGTACTCCTGCGTCCCGGTGGATTTTGCCACGATATCAATGCGCTGCATCGGTTTTCCAAGCAGGCGCCACTGATCTGGATTGCGCAGGGTCACCTCGGTCACCGGATCGAGCATGGCGGCGGTGCTGGCCAGCGCCTGATAGGGCACGCGCGTGCCGTCGGGCAGGATCACCGCGCCGCGCTCGGTGATCAGCGCGGCCAGGTTAATCCCATGGATCTGTGCCGCCGCCGCCTTGAGCGTTTCGCG
>CBDTZA010000178.1:0-4948 GCA_965364785.1 uncultured Roseovarius sp.
ATATCAACAAGGGCTTCGAGATGATGCACGCAGGCGAAAGCATTCGCTCTGTCGTCGTTTACTGATCCTCGCGATTGCCAAGACCGAGAAAGCAGCGCCGCACAGCCCCCTGTGCGGCGTTACGCATTGCACACACCCGTTAACCGCCTAAATTCCGGCCAAACCCGATGAAGGATCATAGATATGAGCAACACCTACACCCCGCCTGACGTCTGGACATGGGACAGTGAATCAGGGGGCAAATTCGCCTCGATCAACCGCCCCATCGCCGGGGCAACCCATGACAAAGACCTGCCCGTCGGCAAGCATTCGTTCCAGCTTTATTCACTGGCCACACCCAACGGGGTCAAAGTGACGGTGATGTTCGAGGAACTGCTGGCCGCGGGCCATGACGCCGAATATGACGCCTGGCGCATTGATATCAGCGAGGGCGATCAGTTCGGAAGCGGCTTTGTCAAGATCAATCCCAACTCGAAAATCCCCGCCCTGATGGACCGCTCTGGCGCGACGCCCCTCAGGGTGTTTGAAAGCGGCTCGATCCTGATGCATCTGGCCGAGAAATTCGGGGCCTTCCTGCCCGTCGACGGCCCCGCGCGCACCGAGGTTCTGAACTGGCTGTTCTGGCAGATGGGCAGCGCGCCTTATCTGGGCGGCGGCTTTGGCCATTTCTACGCCTATGCGCCGGAAAAGTGGCAATACCCGGTCGACCGTTTCGCGATGGAGACCAAACGCCAGCTTGATGTACTCGACCGGCAATTGGCCGAGCATCCCTACGTTGCGGGCGATGCGTATTCGATTGCCGATATGGCGATCTGGCCATGGTACGGACAGCTTGTTCTGGGCCGCCTTTATAGTGCAGCCGCGTTCCTTGACGTGACAAGCTATACCCATGTCATGGCCTGGGCGAAAAAGATTGACGCGCGCGCGGCTGTGCAACGCGGTCGCATGGTCAACCGAAGCTTTGGCGAGCCGCATATGCAGCTGCATGAACGCCACGACGCGTCAGATTTTGACACCAAAACGCAAGACAAGATCGCACCGTCCTCGTAAGCGACCCGGAAAATTCGCAGAATTTTCGTACCAGCCGGGTTTCACACCCGCACCGGATCGGGCATGACTAGGCCTGACAAAGGAGGCTGACCATGCCCGATTCCAAGACCCCGCTTTTGGCGGTTCTGATCGACGCCGACAACGTCCCCGCCAAATACGCCCGCGCGATCCTGAAAGAGGTCACCAGCTATGGCGAGCCGGGATTGCGCCGGGTCTATGGCGACTGGTCAAGCCAGCAACTGTCCGGCTGGACCAAGACCGCACAGGAACTGGGCCTCGTCCAGCATCAGCAAACCGCCAACACCAAGGGCAAGAATGCCAGCGATATCGGTCTGGTGATCGATGCGATGGATATCCTGCATGCGGGTCATTTCAACGGCTTTGTTCTGGTCTCATCGGACAGTGATTTCACCCGCCTGGCCAGCCGCATCCGCGAGCAGGGCCTGACCGTCATCGGCATTGGCGAGGCCAAGGCGCCAGACGCACTCAAGAACGCCTGCAACCGCTTTGTCGCCATCGAAAACATCACGCAGGGCAGCGACGACACGCCGCAAAGCGCAGCCGCACCGAGCCTTGATATCCAGACCGTCACCGCCGCGCGGCGGTTGATATTCGAGGCGATGGAAAAGATCGACCTTGACGATGAATGGTATCCGCTTGGCCGCATCGGCCAGCAGATACAGGCCGACAAGCCCGATTTCGACACTCGCAGCTATGGCAAGAAAAAGCTCAGCGATCTGATCAAAGAGCTGAAAGTGTTTGAAACAAAATCCGGCCCCGGCAATCAACTTTTGGTGCGGCGGGTCGATTAAGCGAGACTCGTCCCGCTTTATGTCTCAGAAGCCAGCCAGGCCCTGATTTCGGCGCTCTGCGCCCCGCGGGCGGGCGGCGGTGATATGGCGCGCGCTTTTCCGTCAAACCGGGGTGCCGGGGCGGGCTCTGGCCCTGCACCGTGGGATTGCCAGACCGCGCGCGCGGCCATGTGTGGCTCGGTCGCGGCCTCTTTGGGTGACAGAACCGGCGCCACGCAGGCATCCGAGCCCTCAAAGATCGCCGCCCAATGCGCAAGCGGGTGTTGCGCAAAAATCGCCTCTAGCGCCGCCGCCTGTGCGCCCCATGCCGAAGGGTCATGCTGCTCGACAAAAGCAGGGCTATCGCGCAGCCCCAAGAGCCGCAGAAATTCTGCGTAAAACTGTGGCTCCAAGCATTGCACACTTAGATACCCGCCACAGCGACAGCGATAAACCCGCGACCAATGCGGCCCATCCAACAGGCTTTGGCCGCGCTCTGTTTGCAAATGCCCGGTCGGGGCCATCGACATCAAAAGCGCCATCATATGAGCGGACCCGTCGACGATGGCCGCATCAACCACCGTGCCGGCCCCCGTGCGCCCGGCCTGCAACAGCCCCGCAAGCACCCCGGCCACAAGATAAAGTGCGCCGCCACCCACATCGCCCACCATCGTCGGCGGCGTCTGGGGCGGGGTGCCGGGGGCGCCGGCATACCAAAGCGCGCCGGAGGTGGCGATATAGTTAAGGTCATGCCCCGCCGTTTGCGCGCGCGGCCCATCCTGACCCCAACCAGTCATGCGGCCATAAACCAGTTTTGGATTGGCGCGCTGCATCTCTTCGGGGCCAAGGCCAAGCCGCTCCATCACACCGGGGCGGAATCCCTCGATCACCGCATCCGAGCGCGCGATCAGCGTCCGCGCCACATCCAAGTCCCCAGCGTCTTTCAGATCAAGCGTGATCGAGCGTTTGCCCCGGTCCAGCAGGCTGCGATCCCCGGTCACAAAGCTGCCTTTGCCGGGACGGTGGATCACGATCACCTCGGCGCCCAACTCGGCCAGCATCATCGCCGCGAAGGGCGCCGGCCCCAGCCCTTCGATCTCGATCACACGGATGCCTGATAGCATGCTCTGCCCTTTCCCGGTTTGCCCCAGAGTACAAAGCCGGACACAAAGGCGCCAGCCAGCTTTGCAGGCCCCAAGACTTTCTGCTCTCTTGGCGTGACAGCAACTCTGCGCTAGGGTTTGTACAATCCCCGCAAGACAAGGAGCGATAGCAATGCAGATGAGTGACGAGCGCGATATCAAAGCAGATCGCGCAACGGTCTGGGCGGCCCTGCTCAGCCCCGAGGTTCTGAAAGAATGCGTGCCCGGCGCGCAAGAGGTGACCGGCACCCCCGAAGACGGGTTTGACGCGCTTGTCGTGCAAAAGGTCGGCCCGGTGAAGGCCACGTTCAAAGGCACCGTGACCCTCACAAACATGGTTGAGATGGAAAGCCTGACCCTGACCGGTGAGGGCAAGGGTGGTGCTGCGGGCTTTGCCAAGGGCAGTGCCAATGTGCGGCTGGAAGACAGCGAAACCGGCACCCGCCTGATCTATGAGGTCGAGGCCAAGGTTGGTGGCAAGCTTGCACAACTCGGGAGCCGTATCGTCGATGGCTTTGCCAAGAAAATGGCGGAACAGTTCTTTAGTCGTTTTGAAGAGGTGCTTGAGGGCCCCAAAGAGGATGACGCCGAACCCGAGGCAGAAAAGAAAGGCTGGTTGAAACGGTTGATCAGCTAGCGGCGCGCCTCGCTTTGGGCGATGATCCGGGCAATGCGCGCACCAATCGCGGCGCTTGCCTTGGGTGAGGGGTGAATAAGATCAACGGCGTGATAGCTGCGGTCGCCATGCGGCACCAGATCGGCCAGCGGCACGAAATGCACGCCCCGGTCAAGGGCTGCCAACCGGACCACGCGACGATCCATCTCGTCACCCTCATCGGCGCAACCCTCGATCGGCGAGGTGATACCGGGCGTGCGCATGTAGCCCACATAAATCACCTGTGCACCCTTGGCCCGCATCCGTGAGGCAAAGCCGGGGATCGCGCCGCGCTTGCCATCCTCGCTGATCAGCCGGTCGAGTCGATGATCGCAGGCCCCACACCCACAGCCGAAAAAGATATCATTTCCGCCGCCATTCAGAATGACCCAATCCCAATTTCCGGCGCGATATTGCTTGGGGATGTTAAGACCGGCCGCCCCGGAAATCGGCAGGCGATAGAAAAACCGCGCGCCCGATACGGCGCGGTCAACAACCGGTTCTTTCAAGGCGCTTTCAACCCCGTTGGCCACGGACCGCCCCGACATTCCATGCACCGCCATAAGCGAATCGCCCATAAGCAATATCCGTGATGGCGTGTCGCGGCTTACGCTTTCGGTACATCCGAGCAGGGTGAACACGAACAGAATAAGGGAAAGGGCAGGTTTGAACATATTGGTTTTACATCTTGATCCAGATCGGTGGGCGGCGCATGCCCCGGCATTACACCCAAAAGATCAACACTTGCTGTTGGAAATTGGTCAAAACCGCGACGCGGATAAGGCATCCCGCGCAAATGCGCACAGATCACTCTGCGTCGTCGGGTGTTGCACATGGGCGTGAAAAGCCTAGGTTCCGGTCAATTGCGAATGAGGGGCTCAATGGCAACGATCGTATCAGTAGACGACCTGTGCAAGGTCTATAAAGGCGGGTTCGAGGCGCTTCGCGGCGTGTCCCTGTCGATTGAAGAGGGCGAGATTCTTGCCCTGCTTGGCCCCAATGGCGCGGGTAAGACCACGCTTATCTCGGCGCTTTGCGGTATCACCACCCCGACCGGCGGCAGCGCGACGATTGGCGGGCATGACATCGTGACCGGCTATCGCGCGGCGCGCGCGATGATCGGGCTGGTCCCGCAAGAGCTTGCGCTTGAGCCGTTTGAAAAGGTGATAAACACCGTGCGCTTTTCGCGTGGCCTTTTTGGCAAAGCCAATGACGCCGCCCTTATTGAACGCATTTTGCGGCAATTGTCGCTTTGGGACAAACGCAACAGCCGCATTCGCGAGCTTTCGGGCGGCATGAAACGCCGCGTT
>CBDTZA010000179.1:0-4939 GCA_965364785.1 uncultured Roseovarius sp.
CACTTTCGGATGTGATGGTGATATCTGACGCCTCTGGCGTTGTCGACGCCGACACGTTCGAGCGCCCGATTTATGCCGGCAACGCCATTCAGACCGTCAAATCGCGTGATGCCAAAAAGGTCGTGTCGTTCCGCATCTCGACCTTTGACGCCGCAGGCGAACAGGCAGCAGCCCCGATCGAGACCATTTCCGCCGTCGCCAATCCCGGCCTGTCGGAATGGATCGAAGACAAGGTCGCGGCCTCTGATCGCCCCGAACTGACCTCGGCCGGTGTCGTGGTGTCAGGTGGTCGTGGTGTTGGCTCGAAAGACGATTTCGCGCTTATTGAACAATTGGCGGACAAGCTCGGTGCCGCCGTGGGCGCAAGCCGTGCCGCGGTCGATTCGGGCTATGCGCCAAATGACTGGCAGGTTGGTCAGACCGGTAAGGTCGTTGCCCCCAACCTCTATGTCGCGGTCGGTATTTCCGGCGCGATTCAGCACCTGGCAGGCATGAAAGACAGCAAAATCATCGTTGCCATCAACAAGGACGAAGAAGCGCCGATTTTCCAGGTTGCCGATTTTGGTCTGGTGGCGGATCTCTTTACCGCCGTGCCCGAGCTTGTTGAAAAGCTGTAATTCTGGCCTCGCCGGTTGAATTTGAAAGGCCCGTGCAGATCGCCTGCGCGGGCCTTTTTCTGTTGTGTATCTACCCCGTCAGGATCTCGGTCAGCGCCGACAAAAGCGCCTTCGAGACCTGGCTATGGGCCAGCGGGCCGGGCAGGTCGGCGGCAATCGTCTCTTCCATCGGGGCAAAGCGCATGCCGCGTGTGCCCTGTTCGCGCGCGGCGCGGCTTATCACCACCTCAACCACACACGCGGCGCGCGCAGCGATGACATTGAGCATCGAGCGGCTGACAAAGGCCGGATCATTGGCGATATCGGCCGGGCCATCGCCGCGTCCGGGGCTGTGCCCGGCGAACCACAGCAGGACAACGGGCCGCTCAATCCGGTCCAGCAAAAGCTGCATGCGCTCGACCCAGGTTTCCTGAAGGGAGTCTTGCAGGACCGAAAAGCGTTCCGGTGCAATCTGGTTGAGCCGTGCCATCATGTGGCGGGTAAAGTGGAATTCGGTAAAATCCACTTCTGGATAAAGCCGCCGCATGCGCTCAGTCGCCTGCAAGAACCGGTCATTGCGGCGCGGATGGACCTGATAAAACGGGTTGGACAGGTTCATCGCGCAGGGAATCTGGAGAACCACCGCCTGCGCATGCTGTGCCAGTTCGATGAGCCCGTCATCCTTCAAAAACGCGTCGACCCCGGCATTGGCCCAGCCGAAGTTGACGCACGGCAGGCCCAATTGTCGCTCAAGCAGATCGGGATAGGGCCGATCAATGTATTTCCCATAGGTTTCCGTGCCCCCCAGACAGGCGACATAATCCTTGGTCAAGACCTGTTGCGGACCACGAAACAGCAGTTTTGATGCTCCATAGCGCACAGGCTTATAGTCGAGGGGCTGGCGCCCCATACGTTCAAAGGCCATGACGCCCCCCTTGTTTAACTCACCCGTCCAAAGGATTCGCGGAAATCCGTTGAGAAAGTGCTAAAGCTAAAATTAACCCCTGTTTTTAGCGGTTTCCGGCTCTTGCGGCCCGCCCCTGACGGGGCCTATGCTAGGGGCGAACAACGACAGGGGCAGGCAGATGGATATTGCAAAAATCGGCGTGGTTGGCGCGGGACAGATGGGCAATGGCATCGCCCATGTGATGGCGCTGGCGGGCTATGATATCCTTCTCAACGATATCAGCGCCGAGGCGTTGGCAAATGCTGTCGAGCTGATCCGCAAGAACCTTGATCGCCAGGTCAGCCGCGAGAAAATCAGCCAGGACGACATGGATGCGGCCATGGCCCGGATAACCACGACCCAGACCCTGACTGATCTCGGCGCGACCGATCTTGTGATCGAGGCCGCGACCGAACGCGAACCGGTCAAACAGGCGATTTTTGATGAATTGCTGCCCCATCTTCAGCCCCATACCATCCTGACCTCGAACACCTCGTCGATCTCGATCACCCGGCTGGCCAGCCGCACCGACCGGCCGGAAAAATTCATGGGGTTTCACTTCATGAACCCGGTGCCGGTGATGCAGCTGGTCGAGCTTATTCGTGGGATTGCCACCGACCGCGAAACCTATGACTCTTGTCTTGCAGTGGTTGAAAAGATTGGAAAAACCGCCGCCTCTGCCGAGGATTTCCCGGCCTTTATCGTCAACCGCATCCTGATGCCGATGATCAACGAGGCGGTTTATACGCTCTATGAAGGGGTCGGAAACGTCAAATCCATCGACCTGTCGCTCAAGCTCGGCGCAAATCATCCGATGGGGCCGCTGGAACTGGCCGATTTCATCGGGTTGGACACCTGCCTTGCGATCATGAACGTGCTGCATGACGGGCTGGCCGATACCAAATACCGGCCCTGTCCCTTGCTCACGAAATATGTCGAGGCTGGCTGGCTTGGCCGCAAAACCGGGCGCGGATTCTATGACTATCGTGGCGAAACACCGGTGCCCACGCGCTAGCGCAACCGCTGACTTTCATCGTTCCATAAATACTCCCGCGCGGAGCGCCTCTAAACCGGCTCTGCCTCAAGCCAGACCCCCCCCTCGGGGCGCAGTGTCAGGATCATCACCGGGGCCGGGTCGCGACCGGGCACGGGCGCGAAGCGAAAGCGCGACAATAGCGTCGCCAGAATGATCACCGCCTCTTGCAGAGCAAACGATGCCCCGATGCAGATCCGCGGCCCGTCGCCAAACGGCAGATAGGCATAGCGCGGGATCGCCTTGCGATCGGCAAAGCGATCGGGGCAAAAACTGTCGGGGTCCTCCCAGAGCAGGTGATTGCGGTGCAGCGCATAGATCGGGATGATCACCGTGTCGCCGGGCCGGATGTCGCGCCCGCAGAGCGTATCGGCGACCTGTGCGGTACGCGATATAATCCCCGCTGGCGGATAGAGCCGCAGGGCCTCGTCGATGATCTGGCGGATATAGGGCAGCTTGGGCACATCCTCGCCGGTGGCGGCACGGCCCTTCAGCACGCTTTGCGCCTCGGCGCGGGCGCGGTCCTGAACGTCCTGATCAAAGGCGCACAGATAAAGCGACCATGACAATGTCAGTGCCGTCGTCTCATGGCCCGCGACGATAAAGGTCAACAGGTTGTCGCGCAGCTCGGCGGTCTCCATCTTGCGATGGGTTTCGGGGTCTTCGCCCTCAATCAGCAGATCAAGCAGGTCGGGCACGCCCTCTGGCCCACGGGCGCGGCGCGCCTCGACCGCCTCATCGGCGACGCGCTTCATCGCCGAGACACTGCCACCGGACATGATCCGCGCCGGGCGCGGCACCCAGTCGGGCAGGCCCAGAATATCAAACAGCGAAATTTTGCCGGCATTGGAGATATAGGCGTCAATGCCGCGATGCACGACATCGGCGTCAAAGGTGCCATCGTCGGAAAAGGTGACATCTGCGATAATGTCAAAGGTGGTGCGCACCATTTCGGCGGCCATATCCACCGCGCGGGGGCCGGCCTCGGTGATGCGCGCGCAGGAGCGTTCGGCGGCGGCGGTCATGATCGGGGCAAGGGCCATCATGTTGCGATGCGAAAACACCGGCGCCGCCGTGCGTCGCTGCCAGCGCCAGTGCGCGCCCTCGGCGATGAAAAGCGATTCGCCAATTGCCGGGCGCAGCAGGTTCTTGGTGACCAGCGATTTGGGATAGTCGTCGAGGCTTTCCAACAGCATGCGGCGGATCGCATCGGGGTCCATCACCATATGCCAGCGTTTGCCGGTGCGCCCCGACACCATCGGCTGGCGGGTGGCAATGGCGGGGATGATCGACAACAGATTGGCACGCGCTGCTTTCAGGCTTGCAAAGAGGTTCATCGGCTCGGTGACAAGCGCCACCTTGACGGGGGGCGCGTGAACCGGGCTCGTAGTGGCGGGGGGCGGGGCTGCGGGTTGCATCGGGCACCTTTCTGCTGATCCCTATGATATAGGGGCGGTGCAACATTTGGGCAAATGATTGCGAAGGGCGGGCAGCTGCTGTATCGGTCGGCAAAGCCATTTCCAAGGGATTGTCCAATGACCCGCCTATTCGCCCTTCTCGGGGTGGTTCTGATCACCGCCTGCACCAATCCCAATGACCTTGATGAGGCGCCGGCCTATCTGGGCAACTTCCGTCTTGGGCATAACGTGGTGGTCGCGCCAAACCTGACCAAGGGGCCGGCCTCGCGCGCGGCCAGCAAGGAGGAATGGATCGCTGCAATGACCAAGGCGATGTCAGATCGCTTTAGCCGTTATGATGGCACCAAGCTTTATCATCTGGGCGTAAGCGTTGAGGGCTATGTTCTGGCGATCCCGGGCGTGCCGATCGTGGCCTCGCCCAAATCGGCGCTGATCCTCAAGGTCACCGTCTGGGACGACGCGGCGGGCAAAAAGCTCAATGACAAGCCCCATACGGTCACGGTGATCGAAAGCATTTCCGGCCCCGTCTTGCTCGGCTCTGGCCTGACCCAGAGCAAGGAAAAGCAGATGCTGAACCTGAGCCGCAACGCCGCCAAGCAAATCCAGAACTGGCTTCAGAATCAGAATAACGATCTCGGCTGGTTTGAGGATGACGGCAAGCCCGCCAAGGGCAAGACCCGCCCCAAGGCGGATGCCAAGGCCGACGCGGTCGCAGAGGTCATCGAAGAACCTGATCTGGCCGCCCCGGTCACCGAGTGACCTCAAAGCTATGGACGAGGGCGACTTCGCTGGCCAAGTCGGGCTTGATTTTCCCGTCGCAACCCAATAAACGGCGCGCGGAGTAGATAATCGGGCCGGTTAGGCCCCCCAACTGACAAGGTGTCCTGAAATATGGCTAAGGCAAAGTTTGACCGCTCGAAACCGCACGTAAACATCGGCACCATTG
>CBDTZA010000180.1:0-4923 GCA_965364785.1 uncultured Roseovarius sp.
CCGCTGATCGAGGCGCTGACAGAACGGCAATGGGGCGACAATTCCCCGCCCCGTGAGGTGGCGGTGAAACATGTGGCGCTGTTTGCCACCCCCGCCACCGTCAGAAGCCGCGCCTTTCAGCGCGAGTTGGCGTTTCGCGCGATTGGTGTTGATGTCGAGGCGCAGGCCTGTGGCGGCGTTGTCGATGCGATTGAGGATGGCGATCTTATCCTCGCCGAGGCACTGGTGCGGAGCCATGTCGATGCCCTCAGACGCAAGATGCCGGACCCCGAAGCGGCGATATTGGGCTGTACCCATTATCCGCTGATGCAAGAGGTGTTTCAGGACGCGCTTGGCGCGAACGTGGCGGTCTATAGTCAGGCCAATCTGGTGGCGGAAAGCCTTGCCGACTACCTTATCCGGCACCCCAAGATGATCGGGTCGGGCGAGACGTCAAAGTTTCTGACCACGGGCGATCCCAAACGCGTGTCGTCGCGCGCCACGCAATTTTTGCGACGACAGATCACATTCGAGGCCGCCTGAGCGAGGCTGCCTGACAAAGCGGGCGAGCATTGGCCGCATTGCGGGTTCGCGCGAAACGATCTACTTCTGCACTCGATATTTGAAAGCGATGCCCCCATGACCCATAAAATCGCCATTCTTGGCGCCAGCGGCTACACCGGAGCAGAGCTTGTCCGGCTGATCGCCACCCATCCCAGCATGGAAATCACCGCCCTTGGCGCGAATTCCAAAGCGGGCCAATCCATGGCCGAGGTGTTTCCGCATCTGCGCCATCTCGATCTGCCGGAGATGGTCACCATCGAGCAGATTGATTTTTCGACCATCGACCTGTGTTTCTGCGCCTTGCCGCATAAAACCAGCCAGGAGGTGATCAAGGCCCTGCCGCGCGACCTCAAGATCGTTGATCTCAGCGCTGATTTCCGGCTGCGCGATCCGGCGGACTATCAAAAATGGTATGGCAACCCGCATGCGGCGGTCGAGTTGCAAAAAGAGGCGGTCTATGGGCTGACCGAATTTTACCGCGACGAGATTGCGGGCGCGCGGCTTGTGGCGGGCACCGGCTGTAACGCGGCGACGGGGCAGTATATTTTGCGCCCGCTGATCGCGGCGGGGGTGATTGATCTTGATGAAATCATTCTCGATCTCAAATGCGCGGTCTCCGGGGCCGGGCGCGCGCTTAAGGAAAACCTGCTGCATGCCGAACTGTCCGAGGGCTATCATGCCTATGCGGTTGGTGGCACGCATCGCCATCTGGGCGAGTTTGATCAGGAATTCTCGGCGATCGCCGGGCGTCCGGTCAACATTCAGTTCACGCCGCATCTGATCCCGGCAAACCGGGGTATCCTGGCCACCGGGTACGTCCGGGGCGAGGCGCAGGTGATCCATGACACGCTCGCCGCGACGTATCAGGATGAGCCGTTCATCACCGTCCTGCCGATGGGCGAGGCGCCCAGCACGCGCCACATCCGGGGCAGCAACTTTTGCCATATCGGGGTGGTCGCGGACCGCATTCCGGGGCGGGCGATCGTGATCGCCGCGCTGGACAATCTGACCAAGGGATCAAGCGGTCAGGCCTTGCAAAATGCGAATCTGATGTTAGCTGAACCAGAGACGGCTGGGCTTATGTTGGCCCCGGTCTTTCCGTGAATTGAGGGTATGGCCATGAAGTCACTCAAGAAAAAGCGCCGCATTCAGGTTGTTGCCATCGCCGCCATTGCCCTTGTGGCGGCCACGGCGCTGATTGGCTATGGCATGCGCGACGGGATCAACTTTTTCCGCGCTCCGACGCAGGTTCTTGCTGAACCGCCCGCCCCCAATGAGGTGTTTCGCATTGGCGGGCTGGTCGAAGAAGGCAGCCTTAGGCGCGGCGACGGCGAGGTGATCCGCTTTAACGTGACCGATGGTGGCGGAGTCGTTCCGGTGACATATCGCGGCGTGCTGCCCGATCTTTTTGAGGAAAATCAAGGCATGATCGGCACCGGAAGCTATCGCAACGGAGTGTTTGAGGCCTCTGAAATCCTCGCCAAGCATGACGAAAGCTATATGCCCAAAGAGGTCGTCGATGCGCTCAAGGCACAAGGCGTTTATAAAGATCCGAACGGTAGCTAAGAGCGCTGTTAACCATGCATGGCCCAGCCTTCTGCACGAGATGTGCAAAAGGTGGGGCTCATGCAGACAGTCACAGAAATCGCAAAAGAGATCGTCGCCCGCGAGGGTGGCTATGTAAACGATCCCGATGATCCGGGAGGCGCCACCAAGTTTGGCGTGACCATTCACACCCTGCGCCGCCTTGGGTTGGATCTGACCCATGACGGGGTGGTTGATACGGGCGATGTGCGCGCGCTCAGCCGCGCGGATGCGGTCGAAATCTTTGTTGATCATTACTATCACCAACCCGGCATCGCGCGCCTGCCGCAAGCGCTTCAGGCGAGTGTGTTTGACATGTATGTCAACGCGGGCGCCAATGCGGTGAAGATCCTGCAACGGCTTTTGCGCGAAATGGGGCAGGAGGCGGATATCGACGGGGTGATCGGCCCACAGACCGTCACAGCGGCCGACGCCGCCACGCGCGCCGCGCCAGATCATATCGCCGATGCCTATGGGATTGCGCGGCGCAATTACTATTTCCGCCTTGCCGATGGCCGACCCGCAAGCCGCAAGTTCGCGCGCACGCGGGCGGGCGGCAAAGGCGGCTGGATTCGGCGCGCGGAAGAGTTCATTGCGCCCCGGTTTCATCTGAGCACGGCAGGCTTCAACGCACGGGTGGCAGCATGGTAATTGATATTTTGAGGGCGCTGTTTGGCGGCGGGGCAAACGTGGTTCGCGAAACCGCAGAGGTGTTTCGCGTCAATGCCGAGGCCGCCGATCAGCGCAGCACCGAGACACAGCGCGCCGCGCTGGAACAGATGGCGGGCGAATTCAAGCTTCAGAATCGGGGCGCGTTCGACCGCTTTATCGACGGGCTGAACCGCGTTCCGCGTCCGGCTATGGCGCTTGGCACGCTTGGCCTGTTCGTGGCGGCGATGGTCGATCCGATCTGGTTTGGCGAGCGCATGGCGGGGCTGTCGCTTGTGCCCGAACCGTTGTGGTGGCTTTTGGGGGCGATCGTAAGCTTTTATTTCGGCGCCCGTTATCAGACCAAGGGCCAGGACTTTCAACGCTCGATCGCCGCGACAATCGCGCGCGCGCCGCAGGTGGCCGAGACGATCACCGCCCTGCGGCAATTGCGCGCCGATAGCCCCGGCACGGCCGAAACCGGGCCCGATGCGCCGCTGGCCCTTGCGTCATTGGCTCCGTCGGACAATCCCGCGCTTGAGGATTGGAACCGCAGCCGCGCCTGATGCCCCCCGCGACAATGTGATCCACGCGCGCGGCTGATTACGATTGGCCCGCGCGCAGGCCTGCCCTATAGTCAGGACATGATTACAGAACTCGGACACTTCGCCCTTATCCTCGCCTTTCTGGTTGCCTGCTTTCAGGCGACCATCCCGCTTGTCGGGGCCTATAAACGATGGCCCGGCTGGATGGCCGTTGCGGAACCCGCCGCAACGCTTCAGCTTTTGCTGACCGGAATTGCCTTTGGCGCGCTGATGTGGGCCTTTGTGACCTCGGATTTCTCGCTCCGGCTTGTGGTGCTCAATAGCCATACGGCCAAGCCGATGCTCTATAAGATCACCGGCGTCTGGGGTAATCACGAAGGCTCGATGTTGCTTTGGGTGCTGATCGTGGCGCTGTTTGGTGCTTCGGTCGCGTGGTTCGGAAGCAACCTTCCCCCCAGCCTCAAGGCGCGGGTTCTGTCGGTGCAGGCGATGATCGGGGTGGCGTTTTTCGCCTTTATCCTGCTGACATCCAACCCGTTTTTGCGCATGGCGGTGCCGCCCTTTGACGGCAATGATCTTAACCCGCTGTTGCAGGACCCCGGTTTGGCGTTTCATCCGCCGTTCCTTTATCTTGGCTATGTCGGCCTTTCGATGACGTTTTCCTTTGCTGTCGCCGCCCTGATCGAGGGGCGCGTCGATGCGGCATGGGGCCGGTGGGTGCGCCCCTATACTCTGGCCGCCTGGATTTTTCTGACCATCGGGATCGGCCTTGGAAGCTGGTGGGCCTATTACGAGTTGGGCTGGGGCGGGTTCTGGTTCTGGGATCCGGTCGAAAACGCAAGCTTTATGCCCTGGCTGATCGCCGCCGCCTTGCTGCATTCGGCCGTCGTGGTGGAAAAGCGCGAAAGCCTGAAAAGCTGGACCATCCTGTTGGCGATCATCGCCTTTGGGTTTTCCATGGTCGGCGCCTTCATAACCCGCTCTGGGGTTTTGACATCGGTGCATGCCTTTGCCACCGACCCCGAGCGCGGCGTGTTCCTGCTGGCGATTCTGGCGGTCTTCATGGCCGGCGCGCTGACGCTTTTTGCGGCCCGCGCCAATGTGATGCAGGCCAAGGGGGTCTTTAGCCTGGTCAGCCGCGAATCGATGCTCTTGCTCAATAACATCCTGTTGGCGGTCGCGGCCTTTGTGGTCTTTGTCGGCACGATCTGGCCGCTGGTGGCCGAGATGGCGTTTGATCGCAAGCTGTCGGTCGGCGAGCCGTTTTTCAACATGGCCTTCACGCCGTTCATGGTGCTGTTGGGTCTGGTCCTGCCGGTGGGCGCGATGCTGTCTTGGAAGCGCGCAACCGTTGGCCGGGTCTTGCGGCAATTGCGCGGCGTGTTTGCTTTGGCCGTGGCGGTCGGCGCATTGGCCTGGACCGTGCAGACCGGCAAATCGGCGCTTGGGCCGATGGGGCTTTTCTTCGCGGCCTGGCTTATTGGCGGCTCGGCAGTTGATATCTGGTCGCGCACCGGGCGCGGCGCTATGGGCGAGCGGCTAAGCCGTCTCATGCGCCTGCCGCGCGCCGATTGGGGCAAGTCGGTGGCCCATGCGGGGCTTG
>CBDTZA010000181.1:0-4907 GCA_965364785.1 uncultured Roseovarius sp.
TCTTTGATCTTGGCATACCCGATGAACTTTTCGCGAATTTCGGCGCCCAGAAGGCCCGAAGCAGCGGCCTTCACGTCATCCACGAGATCGTAAATCACACTGTAATAGCGGATTTCGACACCCTTTTGGTTGGCGCTGTTGCGCGCGGGCGCATTGGCGCGAACGTTAAAGCCAAAGACCGGCGCACCCGATGCCTCGGCAAGGCCGATATCGGATTCGGTGATCGCACCAACCCCCGAATGCAGCACCCGCACGCGGACCTCGTCGTTGCCGATCTTTTCCATCGCCTGAACGATCGCCTCGGCAGAGCCCTGCACGTCGGTCTTGACGACAATCGGCATTTCCTTGACGTTCTCGTCCTGCTTGGCCTTCGCCAGAAGCTGTTCCAGCGAGGTGCCAGCCCCGGCAGCGGCGCGTTTCTCTTTTGCGGCGCTCTCGCGATATTCCGCGATTTCGCGCGCTTGCACCTCGGTGCCGACCACATTCAGAACGTCGCCCGCTTCGGGTGTGCCATTCAGACCCAGAACCTCGACCGGGGTCGACGGGCCTGCTTCTTTGACACGCTCGCCGCGGTCATTGATCAGCGCACGCACCCTGCCGTATTGCTGGCCGACGACGAAGATATCGCCCGGACGCAACGTGCCCTTCTTGATCAGAACCGTCGCCACCGGGCCACGGCCCACGTCAAGCTGTGCCTCGATCACGGCGCCTTCGGCAGCGCGGTTCGGGTTCACCTTAAGCTCAAGAAGCTCGGCCTGAAGGGCAATCGCCTCAAGCAGTTCATCAAGGCCCTGACCGGTCACGGCCGACACTTCGACATCTTGCACTTCACCGGACATCGCCTCGACGATCACCTCATGCTGCAACAGATCGGTGCGTACCTTGTCGGGGTTCGCACCGGGCTTGTCGACCTTGTTGATCGCAACGATCATCGGCACCTGCGCCGCTTTGGCGTGGTTGATCGCCTCAATCGTCTGGGGCATCACGGCGTCATCCGCCGCCACAACCAGAACCACGATATCGGTCACCTGCGCACCGCGCGAGCGCATGCTGGTAAAGGCCGCGTGGCCGGGCGTATCAAGGAAGGTCAGCATTGCACCGCTATCGGTTGTCACCTGATAGGCGCCGATATGCTGGGTGATGCCGCCGGCCTCACCCGCAACCACTTTCGCGTTGCGGATCGCATCCAGAAGCGAGGTTTTGCCGTGGTCAACGTGGCCCATGATGGTGATCACAGGTGCGCGCGTCACCATATCCTTGGGATCGTCTTCGACATGCGCGATGACATCTTCCACGTCCGAATCCGACACCCGCACGACGCGGTGGCCAAATTCCTCGATGATCAGCTCGGCAGTATCAGCGTCAATCGTTTCGTTTTGCGAGACCATCATGTCGTTTTGCATAAGCGCTTTGACAACATCGCCAACGCGCTCGGCCATACGGTTGGCAAGCTCGGAGACGACAATCGTTTCAGGCAGCTGTACGTCGCGCACAACCTTTTCACGCTCTACATTGACGCCCATCGCCTTTTGACGCGCGCGTTCTTGCTTGCGCTTCATCGCGGCCATGGATTTCTGACGACCGCCCTCACCGCCCGCAAGCGCCTGATTGAGGGTCAGCTTGCCTGACCGGCGGCTGTCATCACCACCACGGCCCTTGTTGCGGCGCGCGGGCTGTTCGCGTTCCGGTTCCTGCTTGCGCGGAGCGGGGAACGATTTGTTCGGCGCCTGACGCGCCGAATCGGGCATCGCGCCGGGAATCGCGTCGGGCTCTGCCGCAGCAGCGGCGGCCTTGATCGCGGCCTGCTCTGATTCTCGCTTCTTGCGCTCGTCTTCCTCAGCCTTGGCACGGGCCTTTTCCTCGGCTTCGCGCTCTTCGCGCTCCTTGACGTCGGCCTCTTCACGGCGGCGCATGCGCTCTTCTTCGCTCGCCTTTTCCTTGGCTTCGCGATCGGCCGCGTCTTGAGACTCGCGCGCCTTGGCGGCGGCCAGAGCCTTCATCCGGCGCTCCATCTCGGCATCCGAGATCCCTGCCGGGCGTTTGGCCGAACTTGCCGCACCAGACGGCTTGCCAGCACCACCAGCCGCACCCGCCGTTCCCGCACCCGGTTTGGGCACGACAACGCGCTTGCGTTTGGTTTCCACCACGACGTTCTTGGTCCGGCCATGGCTGAAGCTCTGCTTCACGTTCCCCGGCCGGGAACCGCCGCCACGTACACCCAAAGGTTTCTTTCCGTCGTTGTCGCTCATATTCTTCTACTTTCCTTTCCGGCGCGCTGTCTCGCCGTCCGAGACGCGCAGACCTTTCAGTCTTGCCGCCTCCTCTACAACAGGTTGCAACAAACCTCCAGCACCCAGTGCCGCATGGATTGTGGTTTGTCGCCCAAAGGCCTGGCCCAGCTCATTCGCCGTCAACCACCCTATGAATGAGCCGCCCTGCGGCGTGCTCAGCTTTGATTTTCCCCGTTCAGAGCCATCGCTGGCCTGAATCAGAACGCGGGCCTCTTCTTTGCCCAGCATGATCTTGACCTTCTCATAACCCGACACGGCCCGGCCGCCTTTTCGGGCAAGGCTGATCAGGTTGATCACCCGCTTTACAAGAAGCGCCTCGACCAGATCGCTAAGACCTTCAGGCACCTGAACCGGTTGTTTGGCCGCGCGGGCGAAAAGCCCCTTGGCCGCCGCCTTGTCCAGCGCCGCGCGATCCGCAGACACCCAGATGCCACGCCCGGGCAGCTTTTCCATCAGGTCCGGGCCAATCTGGCCTTCCGGTCCGACGGCAAAGCGGATGAGCCCATATTTAGGCTGCACCTCGCCCGTGACAATGCACTTGCGTTCTGGACCATCCGTCTGGTCTTTGGGTTGCCCTGCGCGCCCCATGTGTGCCCCCGAGGCCTGAAAAATCAGGCCTCGGCCTCCTCGTTATCGCCGTCGGCATCCTCTGCCGCAGGCTCGAGGTCATCGGGGTCCACCCAGCCCAGCATAATCCGGGCAGTCATCACCATATTCTGCGCCTCTTCCAATGAGACGTCAAATTTCTCCAGCACGCCTTCGTCTTTGACACGCTCGCCCTTGACTGTGGTCCAGCCGCCGGCCAGCTCCCAGTCGGCGCAGGTGGCGAAATCTTCAAGCGATTTCACGTCATCCTCGGCCAGGGCCAGAACCATTTGGGGTGTCAGCCCCTCAAATTCAATAAGGCTGTCCTCGACCCCAAGCTCGCGCGCTTTTTCAAGCGCCGCCTTGGCCTGTCCCTCGATCACATCGCGGGCACGGGCCTGCAATTCAGCGGCGGTGTCTTCATCGACCCCGTCGATGACCAGAAGCTCTTCAAGATCGACATAGGCGACCTCTTCGAGATTGGTAAAGCCCTCAGAGATCAGAAGCTGGGCAAAGAATTCGTCCAGATCGAGGTTCTCCATGAACAGGCCGGTGCGCTCTTCGAATTCTTTCTGACGGCGCTCGCTGTCCTGGGCCTCGGTCATGATGTCGATATCAAGACCGGTAAGCTGGCTTGCCAGACGCACGTTCTGACCGCGACGACCGATGGCCAGCGACAGCTGATCTTCGGGCACAACGACTTCGATCCGCTCGGCCTCTTCATCCAGAACCACCTTGGTGACTTCTGCGGGCTGAAGGGCATTCACAAGGAAGGTCGGCTGATCTTCATTCCACGGAATGATGTCGATCTTTTCGCCCTGAAGCTCGTTCACAACGGCCTGAACACGGCTTCCGCGCATACCAACGCAGGCGCCAACAGGATCAATCGAGCTGTCATAGGAAATCACGGCGATCTTGGCGCGGCTGCCAGGATCACGGGCAACCGCCTTGATCTCGATGATGCCGTCATAGATTTCCGGCACTTCCATCTTGAACAGTTCGGCCATGAATTGCGGATCGGTGCGGCTCAGGAAGATCTGCGGGCCGCGCTGTTCGCGGCGCACATCCTTGATGAAACAGCGGATACGGTCATTGGGGCGATAGGCCTCGCGACCGATCTTTTCGTTGCGACGCAGAATCGCCTCGCCACGGCCCACGTCGACGATGACATTGCCGTATTCTTCGCGTTTGACCTGACCATTGATGATCGTGCCGATGCGGTCTTTGAATTCTTCGAACTGACGATCACGCTCGGCTTCGCGCACTTTTTGCAGGATCACCTGCTTGGCGCTTTGCGCGGCGATGCGGCCCATTTCGACCGGCGGAACCTCTTCGACAAAGGTCTCGCCAACCTTTGGATCGTCCATGTACTGCTTGGCCTGTTCGACGGTCATTTCCGCCTGATAGTTCTCAACCGCGTCATCCTCGACCACGGTGCGCACGCGGGTAAAGGTCGCGCGACCGGTCTTGCGGTCGATCGCAACGCGAATGTCCATCTCGCTGCCGTAACGGCTCTTGGCGGCGCGCGACAGCGACTCTTCCATCGCTTCGACCACCAGTTCGGGGTCAATCATCTTTTCGCGGGCCACGGCCTCGGCGGTTTGCAACAGCTCAAGCTGGTTGGCAGAGGTGATTGCCATGATCTTAGTCCTCCTCAGAACCGGTATCAGTTTCGGTTTCGATCTCGTCAAATTCGTCTTCGTTGATCACGCCCGCCGCCTTGCGTTGGCGCAGCATTTCCTTGATCAGCTCGTCGGTCAGCACAAGCTTGGCATCGGCCAGCCAGTCAAACTCAAGGCCGATGGTGCCCTCTTCGACGTTGATCAGAACCTCGTTATTCTCAACACCGGCAAGAATGCCCTTGAAGCGCTTGCGGCCCTCGATCATCTCGGATGTCTCGATCTTGGCCTCATAGCCCTCGAATGCCTCGAAATCCTTGAGCCGGGTCAGCGGCCGGTCGATACCGGGGCTTGAGACCTCAAGCGTATAGGGCTCGGTGATCGGATCTTCGACATCCAGAACCACGCTAAT
>CBDTZA010000182.1:0-4895 GCA_965364785.1 uncultured Roseovarius sp.
GTGGCGGTTATAGGCGTGCATCGCGTCTTCTTTGGTCAGATCAAAGTTATAGCCGTCCTTCATGAAAAATTCACGCCCGCGCATCACGCCAAAGCGGGGCCGCACCTCATCGCGGAACTTCCACTGAATATGATAGAGCGTCAGCGGCAGGTCCTTGTAGCTGCCCACATGGGCGCGGAAAATGTCGGTGATCAGCTCTTCGTTGGTCGGCCCATAAAGCATATCGCGCCCGTGCCGATCGGTGATCCGAAGCATCTCGGCACCGTAATCGTCATAGCGCCCGCTTTCGCGCCAAAGATCGGCGGATTGCAGCGTCGGCATCAGCATCGGAATATGGCCCGCGCGCACCTGCTCTTCGTGAACGATATTCTCAAGCTTGCGCAGGATCTTGAACCCCAGAGGCAGCCAGGAATAAATCCCGGCAGTGGCCTGTTTGATCATCCCCGCCCGCAACATCAGGCGATGAGACGCAATCTGTGCCTCCGACGGGGTTTCCTTGAGCACGGGCAGAAAGTAACGGGACAGGCGCATGTTAAACCTCAGGCAAAGGATATTTGCCCCCGTTTATGGCTTTGCTGCGGTCCAGACAAGGGAGGATCACGCTTTCCCGCCCCGCCCCCTTGAAACCGGGGGCCGCATGGGCAATGTGATGGGGTAAAAGGTTTCAGGGCGTATCACATGTCATTAACGGTCAAAGATCAGCTTAAATATTGGGGGGTCGCCACGGCGGTCTTCCTGATTGTGCTATGGTTTCTCGGCGATGTGATCCTGCCGTTCGTTCTGGGCGGCGCGATTGCCTATTTCCTTGATCCCGTGGCCGACAGGCTAGAGCGGATGGGCCTTAGCCGCGCGGCCTCGGTCGTGGTGATCACGCTGCTGGCGCTTTTGATCTTTGTGATCATGGCGCTTCTGGTGGTGCCCACGCTGGTGGAACAGTCGATTGCCCTGTTCAACATCGCGCCACAGCTGGCGCGCGATTTGCAGGGATTTCTGTCAGGTCATTTCCCCTCGATGTTCGAGCCGGATTCAACCCTGCACAAAATGCTTTTGTCACTTGGCGAAACCATCCGCGAGCGCGGTGGTCAGGTGTTGCAGACCGCGCTTAGCTCTGCCGCCTCGCTGCTCAATCTGGTGCTGCTCTTTGTGATCGTGCCGGTGGTGGCGTTCTATCTGCTCTATGACTGGGATCACATGGTCGAAAAGGTCGACGGGTTGTTGCCGCGCGATCATGCGCCCACCATCCGCAACCTTGCCCATCAGATCGACCAGACCCTCGCCAGCTTTATTCGCGGCATGGGCACGGTCTGTCTTGTCCTGGGCACCTATTACGCCATGGCGCTTATGCTTGTTGGGCTGCAATTTGGCCTTGTGGTGGGGGCCTTTGCCGGGCTGATCACGTTTATTCCCTATGTCGGCTCGATCGTGGGCGGGGTGCTGGCGGTGGGGCTGGCACTGTTCCAGTTCTGGGGTGACTGGCTCAGCGTCGGGCTGGTCGCCGCCATTTTCGTCTCGGGTCAGGTGATCGAGGGCAATTTTCTGACGCCCAAGCTGGTCGGCTCATCGGTGGGCCTGCACCCGGTCTGGCTTATCTTTGCGCTCTCGGCTTTTGGCACGATGTTTGGCTTTGTCGGCATGCTGGTGGCAGTACCGGTTGCGGCCTCGCTTGGGGTGATCACGCGCTTTGCGCTTGAGCAATATAAGGACAGCCGCCTCTATCGCGGGCTGGATGCGCAGGATGACGAGTGATGGGCGAACAGCTAAGCTTTGATCTCCCCGTGCGCGCCGCCCTCGGGCGGGATGATTTCTTTGTCTCTCCGGCCAATGCACAGGCCGTGGCGATGATTGAGGACTGGCAGGGGTGGCCCTCGCGCAAACTGGCGCTGGCGGGGCCACCGGGGGCCGGCAAAACCCATCTCACCCATGTCTGGGCAACATTAAGCGGCGCTACGATTATCGCCGCGCGCGATCTGGCAAAGGCCGATATCGCAGGCCTCGCCTCTGGTCCGCTGGCGGTCGAGGATGCCGATGAAATCGCGGGCAACCCCGAGGCCGAAGAGGCGCTTTTTCACCTGCACAACCTGACCCTCGCCGAGGGGCATTCGCTTTTGCTGACGGCACAGAACGCGCCCAATTTCTGGCCCCTCACCCTGCCCGATCTGGCAAGCCGGATGCAGGCCACGACCCTGGCCCATCTGCGCGCGCCCGATGATGCGCTTCTGGCGGCGCTGTTGATGAAGCTTTTTGCCGACCGGCAACTATCGCCCAACCCCGAAATCCTGCCCTATCTCGCGCGTCGCATGGACCGCTCGTTTGACGCGGCCCGCCGACTTGTGGCCACGCTTGATGAAACGGCCCTTACGGCCGGGCGCCCGATCACCCGCGCCATGGCGGCGAAGGTGCTGGACAAAATGACACAATAGCGTCACCCTGCGTTACCCCTCCGTTACACTGCAACGCCATAAGGTCGCCATGACAAACGCTGATTTTCTCAAGTCCCCGATGCCCGAACCGGTCGAACTGCCTGATCTGGATATCACCGGGCCGGGGCGGTTTTACAACCGCGAGCTAAGCTGGCTTGGCTTTAACTGGCGCGTGCTGGAAGAGGCGCAGAACCCGCGCGTGCCGTTGCTGGAACGGCTGCGCTTTCTGTCGATTTCGGCCACCAATCTGGACGAGTTTTACAATGTCCGCGTCGCCGGTCTGCGCGAGCTGGCACAGGCGGGCAACGTCACCCCCGCCGCCGACGGGCTTAGCCCCGCCGAACAGCTTGTTCTGATCAACGAAAACGCCCGCAAACTTCTGGATACGCAACAGGACACCTATGAAATCCTGCGCCACGAGATGGAGCAGGAAAACATCTCGATCCTCGACAATGCAAGCCTGACAGAGGACGACAAGGTCTATCTGGCGGATGTGTTTTTGCACAAGGTTTTCCCGGTTCTGTCGCCGCTTGCCATCGACCCGGCGCACCCGTTTCCCTTTATCCCCAACCTTGGCTATTCCCTCGCCCTCCAGATGGAGCGCAAATCGGATAAGCGCCCGCTTCAGGCGCTCTTGCCGATCCCCCAGCAGATTGACCGTTTTGTCGCCCTGCCCGCCCCAGAGGGCACGTTTCGCGTGCTGCCCCTCGAAGAGCTGTTGCTGTTGCACCTGCACAGCCTTTTTCCGGGCTATAAATACAAGGGCCATTGCGCGTTTCGCGTGCTGCGCGACAGCGACCTTGAGGTCGAGGAAGAGGCCGAAGACCTCGTGCGCGAATTCGAAGTCGCGCTGAAACGGCGCCGCCGCGGCGAGGTGGTGCGCCTGAAAATTTCCGCCGATGCCCCCCCCGCGCTGCGCGATGTGATCATGGAAGAACTGCACGTGAACCCCGATGAGGTGGTTGAGGTGAACGGCATGATCGGGCTTGCCGATCTCAAGGAACTGGTGCTTGAGGCGCGCGCCGATCTGTTGTGGCCCCCCTTCACGCCGCGCGTGCCCGAACGCGTGCAGGATCACGACGGCGATATGTTTGCCGCGATCCGCCAAAAAGACATGCTGCTGCACCACCCCTATGAAACCTTTGACATGGTGGTGCGCTTTCTGGCCCAGGCGGCGCGCGATCCGGATGTGGTGGCGATCAAACAGACGCTCTATCGCACCTCGCGCAACTCGCCGATTGTCGAAGCACTCTGCGAGGCCGCCGAGGATGGTAAATCGGTCACTGCCCTGGTCGAATTGAAGGCGCGGTTTGACGAGGCCGCCAATATCCGCCAGTCGCGCCGCCTTGAACGGGCCGGCGCGCATGTGGTTTACGGCTTTATGGACCTCAAGACCCATGCCAAAATCTCGATTGTGGTGCGCCGCGAGGGCGAAAATCTGGTAACCTATACCCATTACGGCACCGGCAATTACCATCCTATCACCGCCAAGATTTATACCGATCTGTCGTTTTTTACCTGCGATGTCACGCTTGGGCGCGACGCCACCAAGGTGTTTAATTATCTTTCGGGCTATGCCCAGCCCGACAGCCTTGAGAATCTTGCCATTTCGCCAATCACCCTCAAACCCCGCCTGCTTGAGATGATCGCCGCCGAGGCCGGATATGTCGCCGAGGGCAAGCCGGGGGCGATCTGGGCCAAGGTGAACGCGCTGATTGATCCCGATTTGATCGACGCGCTTTACGCCGCGTCGCAGGCGGGCGTGCAGATCAACCTTGTGGTGCGCGGCATCTGCGGCTTGCGCCCCGGCATCAAGGGACTGTCGGAAAACATCCGCGTCAAATCGATTATCGGGCGTTTTCTGGAGCATTCCCGCATCGTCTGTTTTGGCAATGGCTCGGGCCTGCCTTCAAAAAAGGCGCGGGTCTATATCAGCTCGGCCGACTGGATGGGGCGCAACCTTGTGCGCCGGGTCGAAACCCTGGTCGAGATCGAAAACCCCACAGTCAAGGCCCAGATCGTCAGCCAGGTGATGGCCGCCAATATGGCCGATGTCGCCCAAAGCTGGGTCATGGCCGCCGATGGAAGCTTTTCGCGCACCGTCAAACCCGAGGGCGAGTTTGCCTTTAATTGCCACCGCTTCTTCATGGAAAACCCGTCGCTGTCGGGGCGTGGATCGGCGGGGGCGTCGGATGTGCCCAAACTTACCCATACGGATGATTGACCCAGACCCGCCCCTGTCGCATAGAGGGGATGCACCACAACGGGGCGAACATGGACGGCAATAACGACCCGATGGAACTTGACGGCGGCCCGTTTGGCCGACCTCTGTTTGACAAACCCTCTGCGCGCGCCTTGGCGCGTGTTGGCGTGGTTGATGTTGGCTCGAACTCGGTCCGGCTCGTGGTGTTTGATGGCGCAGCACGTAGTCCTGCCTATTTCTACAACGAGAAAATCATGTGCGGCCTTGGCGCC
>CBDTZA010000183.1:0-4884 GCA_965364785.1 uncultured Roseovarius sp.
TTCAATTCGTTCGCGGCAGGATCAAAATCTTCGCAGAAGATTTTCGCCCCCCCCTGTCAGGCCCAATCACGGCAGACGTATTTGATTTCCATAAACTCTTCCATCCCGCGACGCGCCCCTTCGCGGCCAAGCCCCGATTGCTTGACCCCGCCAAAGGGAATCGGCGCGCCGGTCACTTTGGTGCGGTTCACCGCCACCATCCCGAATTGAAGCGCCCGCGTCATCCGATAAATGCGGCGCGGATCAAGGCTGTGGAGATAGGCGATCAACCCGTATTCGGTGGCATTGGCGCGCGCGATGACCTCGTCTTCGGTGTCAAACGGCGTGATCGCCGCCACCGGGCCAAAGGTCTCGTCGCGCATGATCGCGGCCGCGTCGGGCACATCGGTCAGCACCGTGGGCTGATAGAAAAGCGGGCCCAGATCGTCGCGCTTGCCGCCACAGCCAAGCCTGGCCCCATGGGCAAGCGCGTCCGCAACATGCTCTTCCTGCTTTTGCACGGCGGCCTCGTTCATCAGCGGGCCAATATCCGGGTCATCCATCCCGATCCCGAGGCTCAGCGCCTTGGTCGCCGCAATGAAGCGCGCACAAAACGCGTCATAAATTCCGCGCTCGACGTAAATGCGGTTGGCGCCCAGGCAATCCTGCCCCGAGGTGGCGAATTTTGCCTTGATCGTTTCCGCCACCGCGCTGTCGATGTCAGAGCCTTTGAACACGATCACAGGCGCATGCCCGCCGAGTTCCATCACAAGCTTTTTCAACGTACCCGCACATTGGCGATACAAAAGCTGGCCGATATTGGTCGATCCGGTAAAGGACAGCACGCGCACGCGGGCGTCTGTCGTCCAGGGTTCGACCACGGCGGGGGCGTGGCCGGTGACCACGTTGAACACCCCCGCCGGCAGGCCTGCGCGCTCGGCCAGTTCGGCCAGGGCAAGTGCGGAATAGGGGGTTTCGCCACTGGGATGGGCCACCACGGTGCATCCCGCCGCCATCGCCGCCGCCGCCTTGCGCGTGAGCATCGCCGCCGGAAAATTCCACGGCGTGATAAGGGCCGCAACACCCACCGGCTCTAGCCAAAGCTCAACCTCGGCATCGGGCAGGTGGCTGGTGACGCCTTCGATATTGGGGCGTTTTGATTCCTCGGCGTAATATTCAACAAAGCTCGCAGCATAGTCGATCTCGCCGCGCGCCTCGGACAGGGGTTTGCCCTGTTCCAGAACCATGATGCGCGCAAGATCCTCTTTGTGCTCGATCATCAGCTCGAACCACCGGCGCAGCAACGCCGAGCGCTCTTGCGGCAGGGTCATGCCCCATGTGCCAAACGCCTCCTGCGCGGCATCAACCGCCGCGCGCGCCTGTGCGCCGCTCAGGCTGGCCACCTCGCCAAGCAAGGCCCCATCGGCCGGATTGGTCACGGCCAGTGTGTCATTGCCATCACCGGCCACCCATTTGCCGTTCACATAGGAAAAGTGACGCACAAGCCGCGTATCGGTGATCCCGTGACGGGTCCAGTTTGCTGAATCAGACATGCCCTGCCCTCCTTTGCGCCAAAGAATGCGCTGGAAGATAAAGCAGGTGCGCCTGAACTAAGGCACCGCTACAGAATAATCATCTGAGTGATGGGCTCTCCGCAGAAGAATCACCCTGAAAACATATCCAACGGCGGCAGGCGTGGTGATTTTACCGGCTTGGTCACGATATAGGTGAAGTACCGCGCCAGCCCGATCCGGGCCTCTAACATACTGTCTATCAGGCGCTGATAGGCGTCGATATCGCGGGTCACGATCTGTAAAAGATAGTCAAATCCGCCGCCAAGCGCCCAACAGGCCGTCACCTCACCGTAGCGCATCACGCTGGCCTCAAACGCCTGAAAGCTGGCCGGCGTGTGGTCGGCCAATTCGGCGGCAACAAAGACCGTCACATGCGGGCCCAGCTTTTTCAGGCTGATCCGCGCGTTATAGCCCTCGATAATTCCGCCCTCTTCCAGTCGGCGCAGCCGTTCCCAGCAAGGGCTGGCCGACAGGCCGACGCGGGTGGCCAGATCGGCCTTGGTGATCCGGCCCTCATCGGCCAGAACCCGCAGAATTTCCAGATCGCGCGCATCAAGTTTCATGCATCAGGCCGAAATCACAGTGCCGACGGTGCTGTTTTGCAGCCGCTCAAACACATGGGTCGCAATCGCGGTATCCTGCACGCCGGTGCCGGTCAGATCGGCGATGGTAATCTCGGCATCGCTACGCCGCCCGCGGGCGCGCCCGGTGATAACCTGCCCCAATTCTGGCGGTGTGCCCTTGTCCCAGATACCCGCGGCAATCGCGCTGCGCAATTCGCCAAGTTTTTCCACCTGCGCGGCCCGGTCAGCCACGTAAAGATCGGCCCTGATCAATGCCTCTGGGTCGATCTCGTTCTTGCCCTCCTGATCCGATCCCATGGCGGTAATATGAAGTCCGGGGTGAAGCCATTTGGCATCCAAGATCGGCACACGCGCCGGGGTGGTCGTGACCACAAGCTGGCTTGCCATCACAAGGTCACCGGGGTGATCGACAACGCGCGTTTCACATTTCAGATCACGCGCAAGATCATCGGCGCAGGCCTGTGCCTTATCCGCGTCGCGCCCCCAGACCAGCAACCTCTCAAAGGGGCGCACAATATGCGCCGCCTTCATCTGAAGCCGCGCCTGAACGCCAGTGCCCATCACGCCCGCCGTGTGCACAACATCCGGCGCAAGATGATGCGCCGCCACGGCCCCCGCCGCTGCCGTGCGCAGATCGGTGAGATATCCGTTGTCCAAAAACACCGCCTGCACCATGCCGGTCTTGGCCGAAAACAAAACCATCAGACCGTTCAGGCTTGGCAGGCCAAGCTTTGGATTATCAAAGAATCCGGGGCTTACCTTGATCGCGAACCCGTCAAATCCGGGGATATAGGCGGTTTTCACATCCACCTCGCCATTCACATCGGCCATGTCCATTGACATTACCGGCGGCATGATCACGCCGTCAGCCGCAAGCGCCGAAAAGGCCTTTTCGATCACGCGAATGGTATCCTTGTTCAACGTGACCACGCCGCGCAATTCGGCCTCGGTCACGACACGAATATCATGTGTCATATTGTACTCCGTTAATCACTTTATCGCCCAAGCGGACATCCTGCCCGGTAATCACGCGGGTGAACATCTCCATATCCAGATTGCGACCCGTTACAATGGTGGCGGTTGGTCCGCTCAGTGTGACCTTGCCAGTCAAAACGGCGGCAAGACCAACAACACAGGCACCCTCGGCCACAATCCGATCCTCGTAATACAGGACCTGCATGGCGCGATAGATCTCTTCCTCGCTGACAAGCACAATATCATCCAACAGATCACGGCACATCGGGAACGAAAGCCGGTTCTGCATGCCAATCCCGCCACCAAGCGAATCGGCAAGGCTTGGGTATTCTTCAACCTCGACCGGCTTGCCCGCCTTGATGCTTTGATACATTGCAGCACCGCGATCCATGGTGATGCCGATGACGCGGATATCAGGCTTGATCGCCTTGGCGGCCATCGCCACACCTGCGGCAAGACCACCGCCCGACAAGGGCACCAACAGCACCTCAATATCCGGGCGTGCCGCGAGCATCTCAAGCCCGATCGTCGCCTGCCCGGCAATCACCAAATGGTCATCAAAGGGCGAGATTTCGGTCAACCCCTCGTCGCGCACAAGCCTCTCTACCTCGGCCTGCGCGTGATCCTGACTTTGCCCGATTATGCGCACCTCGGCGCCCAGCGCACGGATACCATCAACCTTGGCCTGCGGCACCAGCTCCGACATGCAGATCACGGCGCGCATGCCACGGGCCCGGGCCGCATAGGCCACACCGCGTCCGTGATTGCCGGTCGAACAACAGGTGACGCCCGCCGCATCGCCAACACCCGCCACAGCATTCAAGGCACCACGCAGTTTGAAGGCGCCGATGGGCTGCATATTCTCAAGCTTGAGCAGAAATTCCACCCCCGCCTCTGCGCTCATAAACGGCGAGGGCACAAGCGGCGTGCCGTCGGCCACCCCCCGGATCACCTTGGCCGCAGCATAAACATCAGCCAGAACGGGCTGCATTCCATCCTCCTTTTTCGGGTCAGGTACACCTTGGGTCAGGGCGTATGTTAACGTCAACCGCGCTGCGGTCAGTTTCCTAAAAACGACATTTGATGGCGTATTCCTTGGGGCAACTTTGCCGTAAACTCCCAGAATGGCGGTGAAACTTATCGCACGGGTAATGCCATGATCGAAAAAGACCTGCCGTTTTCACCGCAAGAATACCAACGCCGCCTAGCCAAAACCCGCGCCGCGATGGAGGGGAAAGGTCTTGATGCGCTCTTTGTCACTGACCCGTCAAACCAGAACTGGCTGACGGGGTATGACGGTTGGTCGTTCTATGTGCATCAGGGCGTCATTGTCCTGCCCGAAGCCGATCCGGTCTGGTGGGGCCGCAATCAGGACACCAATGGCGGCGTGCGCACCGTCTGGATGACCGATGACCGGGTGATGGGTTATGCCGACAATTACGTGCAATCGACCGACCGCCACCCGATGCAGGATCTGGCAGAACGACTAACCGGAATGGGCCTTGCCGACAAACGCATCGGCGTGGAAATGGACAATTACTATTTCTCGGCCAAGGCGATGGAAGTCCTGCGCGCAGAATTGCCAAACGCCACCTTTATCGACGCCACCGCCCTTGTGAACTGGCAACGCACGATCAAATCCGAAGAAGAGCTGGCGTTTATGCGCAAGGCCGCTGCGATCTCGGAAAAGATTGTCGATGGCCTGCTCGAGCGGGTCGAGCCGGGCGTGCCGAAAAATGAAATCGTCGCCGAAATTTTTTGCGACGGAATTC
>CBDTZA010000184.1:0-4856 GCA_965364785.1 uncultured Roseovarius sp.
GCCTGCTTCAGCCGCGCGGCCACCTCGCGCCAGATCTCCAGCGGCAACACCACACCAAAATGCGGCATCTGCACCATATGATCGCCGACCTTGCCGGTGGCCTGCGTGGCAAAGGGCGCGCCCAGATGCAGGCTAAGCTGATGCCCGAAAAAATCGAAATCAACCCAGGTTTCAGTCGATCTGCCCTCAACCGCCTGCAAAAGCCCGCCATAAAAGCCGCGTGCCGCGTCTAGATCGGTCACATTGATTGCCAGGTGAAACGGATATGCCATCTCGGCCTCCTTTGATTATCTTAACGCCAGTTGTAGCGCAAACTCGGATGCCCTAAACCCGAATGCAAGCATTTCCGAGGAGGACCGATAAAATGGCTTATGGCTTTGACACGTTGCAAATTCACGCCGGCGCCCGGCCTGCCCCCGCCACTGGCGCGCGGCAGGTGCCGATTTACCAGACCACGGCCTATGTGTTTCGCGACGCCGAACACGCTGCAGCTTTGTTTAACCTGCAAGAAGTGGGGTATATTTATTCGCGCCTGACCAACCCCACCGTGGCCGCACTTCAGGAGCGTGTCGCCACGCTTGAGGGTGGCGTTGGCGCCGTCTGTTGTTCCTCGGGTCACGCGGCGCAAATCATGGCGCTGTTCCCGCTAATGGGTCCGGGCCTTAATGTGGTGGTCTCGACCCGGCTTTATGGTGGCTCGATCACCCAGTTCGGCCAGACCATCAAGCGCTTTGGCTGGTCGGCGAAGTTCGTCGATATCGACGATCTCGATGCCATCAATGCCGCGATTGACGACAACACCCGCGCCATCTTTTGCGAATCCATCGCCAATCCCGGCGGCCATATCGCCGACCTGGATGCGATTGCGAAAGTGGCCGATAGCGCAGGCCTGCCGCTGATTGTCGATAACACAAGCGCCACGCCCTATCTGTGTCGCCCGATTGAACATGGCGCGACGCTGGTCGTGCATTCGATGACCAAATACCTGACCGGCAATGGCACCGTCACCGGCGGCGTGGTTGTGGATTCGGGCAATTTCAACTGGTCCGCGTCGGACAAGTTCCCCTCGCTCAGCGCCCCCGAGCCCGCCTATCACGGCCTCAAGTTCCACGAGACGTTTGGCCCGCTGGCCTTTACCTTTCACGGCATTGCCATTGGCCTGCGCGATCTCGGGATGACCCTTAATCCGCAAGCGGCACATTACACGCTGATGGGGATCGAAACCCTCAGCCTGCGCATGGAGCGCCATGTTCAGAACGCCGAAAAGGTCGCGGGCTGGCTTGAAAGCCATCCAATGATCGAGGCTGTGACCTATGCGGGGCTTGCCTCGTCGCCCTATCACGACCGGGTTGCGCGGATTTGTCCCAAAGGGGCCGGCGGGCTTTTCACCATCACCCTCAAGGGCGGCTATGACGCCTGCATCCGCTTTGTCGATAGTCTGGAGCTGTTCAGCCATGTGGCCAACCTTGGCGACACCCGCAGCCTTGTGATCCATGCCGCCTCGACCACCCACCGCCAGCTGACCCCGGAACAGCAGACCGCCGCCGGGGCCGCGCCCAACGTTGTGCGAATCTCAATCGGGATTGAGGATGCGGTCGATATCATGGCCGACCTCGATCAGGCGCTGATCAGGGCGCACGGCTGATCCCGACCCAGCACCCCTACCCGGGGCTGCGATCTATGGCCCTGGGTAGGGGTTTTTGTTTGCCTCGGCGCGAAGCTGCTATAAAATCAATGCGGTGAACGCGGGACTCCCGATTGCGCGTTGCCAGTGTTAGAGCGGTACAGATGAAACCCAATTTCGCCTTATCCCTGTCCATTGAGGGCATCGGCCTCTTGCACCGCGCGGGCGCGGGCTGGCATTTGGTGGGCGAAGTGACCCTCGCAACAGAGGACCTGAGCGGCGATCTTGCGGCCCTGCGGGCCAAGGCGACGGCGCTTGATGCGTCGGGCCTTGCCACCAAGCTGATCCTGCCGAATGAGCAGCTCAAATATCTTGAGCTGCCCGCAGACACGGCACCGGATGGTGACCTTGATCGCGCGGTGGCCGAGGCGCTTGAGGGGGTTACGCCCTATGCGCTTGAGGATCTGGTCTATGATTGGGCGCTGGACGGCGACAAAATTCTGGTCGCCGCAGTCGCCCGCGAAACCCTGGACGAGGCCGAGGCCTTTGGTCTTGAACACAAGTTTAACCCGATAAGCTTTGTTGCCCGCCCCGATGATAATCCTTTTCCCGGCGAGCCGTTCTTCGGCACAACCCGGCATGCCCGCGACACGCTTGGCGCCAAGGTACGGATCGACCGCGATGAATCGGCTGTAGTGGTCATCGGCGCGGCACATATGCCTGAGGTTGCTGAGGTTGCTGAGGTTGCTGAGGTATCTGCACCGATCCCCGAGGCGCCGCCAGCCACAGAAATAAAATCAGAGACAAAACCGGCACCACTACCAGAGCCATCCAAGCCAGAGCTTGAACCTGAACCCGAGGCCCCCGCCATCGCGTTTTCAAGCATCCGGGCCGATCGCGGCACTAATCCGGGGCATGCGCCAAAACTGGCCGGTGCCGCACGGTTTACGCCGACCGCGCCATCGGCCCCGCTGCCTGATCTGCCAAGCCCCGGCCCTGCTCCGCAATTGACTGGCGCCGCCAACCCGGCACTGACCGATCTTGCCGCCGCCAGCCTTGCACCAGAGCAAGGCGCCGAGGACGACGACGCGGCAAAAGCGCCCCGCAAGCCTGGCTTTCTCAGCAGCCGCAAAGCGACGCCCAAACCTGCACAGGTCAAACCCGCCAAGGCCAAGACAAATTCACCGGATGAGGCCGAGCGCCTGACAATTTTTGGCGCGCGCGCCGATCAAAAGGTGGGCGGCAAGCCCCGTTATCTCGGCCTGATCCTGACGGCCATCTTGCTGGTCGTGCTGATGATCATTGCGGCTTGGGCGGCCATGTTCACCGATGACGGAGTTGCCGGAATATTCCGCAAATCTCCGCCCGAGATCGTGGCCACACCGACAGCGCCGCGCCCCGAAACCGAAGACCCGGTTGCCGATGCGGCCAATCAGCCCGCCCCGTTGCCCGAGGGACCCGTCACAAAAGAGGCCCCGGTCGAGACCGCGCTTGCCCCTCAACCTGATGAGATTGAACCCGAGCCCGAGGTGGATGCAGCCGAAACAACATCCCCTGTCACAGCAGCAGAGTTAACCCCGGATCAGGCGCTGGCGCGCTATGCCGCGACCGGCATCTGGCAGATGGCCCCGACCCCAACAAAGGCGCCCAACGCCACCGGGCTTGATGATTTTTATCTCACCTCGATCGACGATAAGGTCAATTTTCAGGACGCCGTCGCCCTGCCTGACGCCCCGACTGCGCAGGGTGATACACGGCCCGAAACACCCGCTTCTCCGGCACCGCCGGGCACGCAGTTCGTGATTGGCCCGCGCGGGTTTGTTCTTGCCACCCCGCGCGGCGCGCTGACGCCGGACGGGGTTCTGGTGCGTGCAGGTCCGCCGCCCCGGATGCCGCCGGATATGCCCGCGCGCGCCGTGCCCCTGCCGGGGGTCGAACAAACCGCAGAGGCCCTGGCCGAGCAACAACGCCTTGGCGACATTCGCCCGCGCCCGCGCCCCGGCAATCTGGCCGAGCAACAGGAACGCGGCACCCTGAGCGGGCGCACCCGCTCGGAACTGGCGGCGCTGCGCCCGCTCACGCGGCCCCAATCGGTTGTGCAGGCCGCGGCCAGCGCCACGGCTGCTGCTTCGGTGGCGTCTGCGCTTAACGCCTCTGCGGTGGCCGCAGCCCTCGCCGAAGCCGTCAACACCCCCGAACCCGAGACAACCGCCACATCGCAGGCGGTTCTGGCCTCGCTCAAACCCAAGACCCGGCCCGGTAATTTCGAAACAATCGTGCGCCGCAGCAAACCCGCCGACACGCCGACCATTTCCGGTCAGACCGCCAAGCGCGCCGCCCCGTCCATTCCTACCACCGCCTCGGTGGCGAAACGGGCGACATCGCGCAACGCGATCAACCTGCGCGACGTCAATCTGATCGGCGTTTATGGCAACCCCAAGAACCGCCGCGCGCTGGTGCGGCTGGCCAATGGCCGCTATCAGAAAGTTCAGGTTGGCGACCGTTTGAATGGCGGGCAGGTGTCGGCCATTGGTGACACCGAACTTCGCTATAAAAAGCGCGGCCGCGACGTGGTTCTTCGGATGCCCAAGGGCTGATGGAAGGATTCCTTTTTCAGGCCTCGATCTATCTCGCGGCAACGGTGATTGCGGTGCCACTGGCGGCGCGGCTCGGGCTTGGCTCGGTGCTTGGCTATCTTCTGGCCGGGGTGCTGATCGGGCCGGTCTTTGGCTTTGTCGGCGGGAATGAAACCGCCGAATTACAGCATGTTGCCGAATTTGGCGTGGTAATGATGCTGTTCCTCATCGGACTGGAACTTGAGCCGCGCGCGCTCTGGGATATGCGTCACCGCCTGTTGGGGCTGGGCGGGTTGCAGATCGTGCTGACCACGCTGGCAATCATGACCGGGGCAAGCCTTTTGGGCCTTGGCTGGAGTGTGGCCCTTGCGATTGGTCTTATCTTTGCGCTGTCCTCGACGGCGATTGTTTTGCAAACGCTGTCAGAAAAGGGGTTGATGCGCACGGGGGGCGGGCGTTCGGCGTTTTCGGTGCTTTTGACGCAGGATATCGCGGTGATCCCGATGCTGGCGTTCCTGCCGCTTCTGGCGCTGCCGAAAACCGCCGACATGGTCATGGGCGAGCTTCTGACGCGCGACAGCGAGACCGCAGATCACGCCGCAACTGGCGCGCATCAGGTCGCGCAATCGCTGATCGCGAGCCTGCCGGGTTGGGGC
>CBDTZA010000185.1:0-4847 GCA_965364785.1 uncultured Roseovarius sp.
CCGGTCACCAGACCGCCGCGCACCTGTTGGAAAAAGGCGCTGTCCTCGATGCTGCGCAGGATATCAACGCGGTCACGCTCCCAGCCCATCGACAGGTAATCGGCAAAGCCCTTGCCCGCCGCCGCCGCATTCAGCGCGGCGATGCCCGCCTCAACGGCCGGGGCGGTCTCGGCACTGTCATAGCCTTTGACGGCAATGGCGTAATATTCGTCCGCGACATGATCATGCGGATAGATATCGCGCGCCATCTGGATCAGCGTTGCCATGGTTTTGGGCTTAAGCGCGGTGGTTTCAAGCGCCCAGGCCGCATCGGTGCTGGCGACATAGCCCGCGCCGACAACAAAAGTGGCCCCTGCGGCGATGCTGCGCGACAACAGCTCGCGCCGCGTCAGCCCCTTCCGGGTTTTCACGTCAGTCATTGGTTCTCCTCCCAAGTGGTCAAAAACAGGCGCAACCGCGCCCGAAAATTATTTGAAACGCCCGCCGCGCTCGAGGACTTCGATTTCATAGCCATCCGGATCGGCGACGAAAAAGAAGGTGCCGACAAGCGTGCCGTCGGGCGCGAATTCCACAACTTTTCTGGGCTCAAGGCCCTCGGCGATAAAACGGGCATGCTCGCCCGCAAGGTCCTCGACCAGAACCGCCAGATGGCCATAGCCATCGCCAAGGTCATAGGGCTCTGTGCGGCCTTTGTTGACGGTCAGTTCGACCTCGAACGCGGTTTCAGAATTGGACATGTAGACGAGGGTGAATTTCTCGAAATCAAGCCGGTCCGCTACCACAAGCCCAAAGGCCTTTTGGTAGAACTCGACCGAGCGCGCCTCGTTGAGGACGCGGATCATGCTGTGAATGGCTTTGGCCATTTTCCCCTCCGGATCAGGTTGGTTGGTCCGGAAAGGTTACCAAAACTCTTGGGGCGCAGGTAGTAAGCCGCTACTACATGCCCGCGTCCCGCGCTACTCGGCGGCGATCTGGCGGGTGTCGGCGCCAAGCCCGCTTTCGCGGTGAATAAGGCAGGTGCAGCGCAGCAGCGAGGTAAAGTTCTTCGGCTCGCCGCGCAATTCAAGCACTTCGGAGTGAAGCCTGGACACAAAGGCCGGGGTCGACAGGCCCTCGCTTGTGGCGATTTCATCCAGAATGGCCCAGAAAGAATTTTCCAACCGGATGCTGGTGCTTTGACCATTCAGCCGCATACGGCGGGTTTCAAGGGCATAGCGATCCGGGTCTTGCCCGGCAAAAATTCGGCACATAAGTGGTTCCTCCCTCATCCGCCGGGCCGGTGATACAGCGCGGCGGATCTCAGTCCCTTACCCATCATTGCCGATTTTTTCGCGTGGGGGAAGCCCGTGGCACGGGGCAGGGGTCAGGACTGCGCGGCGCGCCTGCGTTTCTGGCGCAAAAGATTAAGCGCCTCAACCCCGCCGCCAAACAGCATCGCGGCATAGATAAAGCCGCGCTCGACATGAAAATGAAACCCATCCGCCACAAGCGCCATGCCCACCATCAACAGGAATGCCAGCGCCAGCATCTTGGTCGAGGGGTGCGCCCCGACGAAACTGGCAATCGGGCTTGCGGCGATCATCATCACCACGATGGCCACACAAATCGCCGCGATCATCACTTCGATATGATTGGCAATTCCCACGGCGGTGATGACGGAATCGATTGAGAACACCAGATCAAGCAGCATGATCTGCACGATCACCCCGCTCAAGGTGACCCGCACAGCGGGCCCGCCGAGTTGCGCGACCTCCTCGCCCTCGACCTCGTTGAAGATTTCCGTGCTGGCCTTGTAGATCAGGAACAAACCGCCAAGCAGCAGGATCACATCGCGCCAGGACACGCCCCAACCAAGGATCGTCACGAACGGCGTTGACAGCCCCACCAGCGTGGCGATGAAAAACAACAGCGCGATGCGCAACACAAGCGCGCCAGACAGGCCGATAAACCGCGCCTTCGCGCGTTGGTCTTCGGGCAGGCGCGCAGCGGCGATCGAGATGAAGATGACGTTGTCGATGCCAAGCACGATCTCAAGCACCGTCAGAGTCAGGAACGCGGCCCAAACCGCAGGGTCGGACAAAAGCGTGATCATATCTGGGGCCTTTTGTTAGCCGTAAAGTTCGGGTGTCTGATCAGGCAGGGTGAAATCCTCGGTATGCACGATCACCCCGTCGTCATGCAAAAGCACGATACCATAGGCGCCCGGCTCGTCGATGGAAAGGCTCGGGTCCTGAAACCCAAGCGCCATTGGCATCTGGTGGCAGGGGCTTTTGAAGATACTGACCGGGATACCGCCCGCCGCACCCTGGATCGTGCGGTGGATATGGCCGCTGACAATCTGCACCACGCCGCCATGCGCCAGCAGCCGCTCGATCAGCTCGGCGCGGTTATGAAGCCCGATCCAGTCCATCCCGGAAAACCCGGTGATGATGGGTGGATGATGGGTGAAGATCACCACCCGACGCGCGCCTGCCGTTGCCAATGCGTGATCAAGCCAGTCAAGGCGATGCGCACATAGATGACCCGAATGGGTGTCATCGGCGTCCTCGTTGAGGGTGTCGAGCAGGATCAGGCGATACTCGCCAATATCCTGATACTGCTGAACAAAGCCTGCATCCGTCAGGGGCGTTTGCGGAAATTCCGCCAGAAATGGCCCGCGCCGGTCATGATTGCCAAGCATCAGGTCGACCGGCAACGGACAGCCCGCCAGCGCCTGTTTCAGGCGGGCATATTCGGTCGGCGCGGCGTTATGTGTCAGATCACCACACAGCACGATGCGTGCGGCATCGGGGTGGTGCTCAAGCGCATGGGCAAGCCCTTGGGTGAAGCGCTGAAACGGATCAAGCCCGATGACAGTCTCGCCCTCGGGCAGGATGTGGATATCGGTGAAAACCAGAACTTTATGCATATGTCGCGCGCCCCCCGGAGCAAAGCAAAGACGCGCGAACCATCATCGGATTCGCGCGTCTTGAAAAGGTGAAATGCTGCGACAGACCGCTCATCGGGCCCGTGCATGCCCGCCTCGCACCTCAGCGCAGCGGTTTGCGGCTGAAGTCGGGCGTCACGGCCAGCGCCATGACAGCCACCCCAGCTGCCACAGCTAAATAGACCGCCGATGCGCTTGCCGCCCCGGTCATGGCAATCAAGCTGGTGGCGATCATCGGGGTCAGACCGCCAAAAACGCCCACCCCGATGTTGAAGGCCACCGAATAGCCCGACAGCCGGTCGCGTTCAGGAAACATCTCGACAAACAATGCGGGGGCCGATCCCAAAGGCACCGCCAGCAGGGCGAATGTCACCACATGCGTCACCACAATGGATACCATAGCCCCGCCTGAGGCCAGCATCCACCAATGCAGTGGCCAGGCCACAAGTGCCAGCCCCGCCATCGCCAACGCGATCCAGCTGCGGCGCGCCAGCAACCTGTCACCGACCAGCGCCGTCAGCGGCATCAACGGAATGATCGCCAGCGTCATCGCCGTGTTGACCGCCAGTGCCGTGCCGCGCGCCATCAGCTGCTCTGCGGCCAGCCATTCGGGTAAATAAACGAATACGATGTAGAAACAGGTGCCATAAGCGGCGGCAAACGCCAATGCCAGCAGGGTTTCGCGCCGGTTGGTGGTAAACGCCTCCATCAGGGGCGAGACGTCATCGCGCGCCGCATCATGGGCCTGAAAGTGGCGCGAAGCGTGCAGGTCACGGCGGGTCCAGATGGCTAATGTGCCAAGCACCGCACCGCCCAGAAACGGCAGCCGCCAGGCCCAGTTTGCCAAATCTTCAGGGTTGAAAAAATTGGTCACCACTGTCGCCGCGGCCACCCCCAAAAGCACGCCGCACATTGATCCGACATTGGCCCAGCTCCCGGTCAGCCCACGCTTGCCGTCAGGTGCTGTTTCCACAAGGTAAGTGACCGAAGATGAAAACTCTCCCCCCACCGATAGCCCCTGCAAAAGCCGCACCAGCACCAGCAGGATCGGCGCCAGAAGCCCGGCGGTGGCATAAGACGGCAGCAGCCCCAGCATGAGCGTCGGCAGCGCCATCATCGCCACCGAGACCTGCATCGCACGGGCCCGCCCGTATGTATCACCAAACCAGCCAAAGACCGCCGCCCCAAGGGGCCGCATCAGGAACCCGGCGGCAAAGATGCCATAGGTCGCGATCAGGCCGGCCGTGGGGTTGCCAGCGGGAAAAAACACCGGCGCAATCACCCCGGCTAGATAGCCGTAAAGCGCAAAGTCGTACCACTCCACCACATTGCCGATGAACCCGGCCATGATCCGGTGGCGCAACGTCGGCGCTTGCGGTTCAGGTTGGCCGGTTGCGCTCATTCCAGCTCGACCAGCAAATCCTTGGCGTCAATCTGGCCGCCGGGCGTGACATGCACGGCCTTGATGGTCGCGTCGCGCTCGGCGTGAATGCCGGTTTCCATCTTCATCGCCTCGATGGTCAACAGCAAATCCCCCGCCTTGACTGCTTTGCCCGCTTGCGCCGCCACGCTGGCCACCACACCCGGCATCGGTGCGCCGATATGGTTGGCGTTGCCAAGTTCGGCCTTGGGGCGCGCCGCGGTCTGGGCCTTGGCCAGACGGTTGGGCACACGGATCACGCGCGGCTGACCGTTAAGTTCGAAGAACACCTTGACCTCACCATCGGGCAGGATATCGCCCACGGCCTGAAGCCGGATTTCAAGGATCTTGCCGGGGTCGATCTCGACGCTGATTTCCTCGCCGGCTTCCATTCCGTAAAAGAACGTCCGCGTCGGCAGGGTGCGCACCGGGCCATAGATGCGGTGGCGGCCCATGTAATCGAGGAAAACCTTGGGATACATGAGATACCCGTTCAGGTCC
>CBDTZA010000186.1:0-4843 GCA_965364785.1 uncultured Roseovarius sp.
CCCACAAGGGGCGCCGAGCGCGGCAATCCCATCCAGCCGATGAACACCGCGAGCGCCAACAGGCCGAACACTACCGAGGGCACTGCGGCGAGATTGTTGATATTGACCTCGATGAAATCGCTCAGCCGGTTGCGCGGCGCAAATTCTTCAAGGTAAATCGCGGCGCCGATACCAAGCGGAAACGAGATCACGAAGCAGATCAGAAGCGCCCAAAAGCTTCCCATAAGCGCGCCTTTCAGGCCGGCAAGTTCAGGAAAGCGGCTATCGGTATTGGTAAGAAGGCCCCAGTTGACGGGCTGCGAAATTGCGCCCGCCTGATCCAGCGCGTCAAACCAGCCGATTTCGCGGTCGCTGACGCGACGCTGTGCCTCGGGGGTGTCGCGTTTGACCAGATCCTTGGCCAGCTGATCATAGGGGTCCGAGACCGGCACCGTCACGGTGATGGTCTGACCGATAAGCGCCGGGTCGGCGACGATGCGATCCCGAAGCCCGAACTGCGCACCGTTGGAAAACACACCCTTCAGGGCCTTTTCATCGGTCCGCCCCGAGACATCGGGGAAATAGCCCTTGAGGCTGGCGAGCAGCACATCATCAAACCCGCCGCGCGGCAGGCGGTCTATCTTGATCTCGGCGGGATCAACAAACACCTCAACCGTAAGATGGGTCTGCGTGAAGGCCTTATAGCCAGAGCTGACCAAGGATGAGACAAGGATAAACAGCATCAACGCAGCAAAGCCGATGGCGGCCATGCCAAAGCCCTTGATCATCATCTGATGGCGGTTGCGACGCTTGAGGTGGCTGCGCGCGCTGGTGCTCGATAGATCGGTCATCGCGGGGTCCTTAGTCATAGGCTTCACGGTATTTGCGCACGATACGCAGGGCGAAGATATTGATCATCAGCGTCACAAGAAACAGCATCATCCCAAGCGCAAAGGCGGCCAATGTCTTGGGGTTGTCAAACGAGGTGTCGCCAATCAGCAGGGTCACGATCTGAACCGTGACGGTGGTCACGCTATCAAGCGGGTTCATCGTCATCTTGGCAATCAGACCCGCGGCCATGACCACGATCATCGTCTCGCCAATGGCGCGGCTCACGGCCAACAAAACACCGCCGACAATGCCGGGAATGGCGGCGGGAAACAGAACGTTTGTCATCATCTCGGCCCGCGTCGCCCCAAGCGCGAGCGCCCCGTCGCGCAAGGATTGCGGCACCGCCGAAAGCGCGTCATCGGCAAAGGAGGAAATGAACGGGATAAGCATGATACCCATGACACCGCCCGCCGCCAGCGCCGTGTTGGGCGAGACATCAAGCCCCAGCAATTGGCCAAAATTACGGATCGCGGGGGCGACCACAAGGATGGCGAAAAAACCGTAAACCACCGTCGGCACCCCGGCGAGGATTTCCAGAAGCGGCTTGGCCACTGTGCGAAATTTGCGCGGCGCGAATTCGTTAAGATAGATCGCCGACATCAGGCCCACCGGCACCGCAATCACAAGCGCGATCACCGTGATCACCAGCGTACCCAGCATGACCGGCAACCAGCCGAACGCGCCCTCGGCAGCCACCTGATCGTCGCGCAGCGGAATCTGTGGTTCCCAATTGGTACCAAACAGGAATTCGAAGACTGAGACCTTGGCGAAGAACCTGGAGGTCTCGAACATCAGCGAGGCGACAATGCCGATGGTGACGAAAACCGCCACAACCGAGCAGAATATCATCAGGCCGGAAATGATCCGCTCGACCCCGTGACGGGCGCGAAAATCGGCACTCACCTTGCGGCGGCTGAACGTGACCAGGGCCAGCGACATCGCGGTGACGACGACCAGCAACAGCTGACCTGCGCGCGCCTGCAGGGCGGCAAGATGCCGGGCCGCGTCAACCTTCCACGGCTCTGGCGTGCCAAAGACCACGCCGCGGGCGATGGATTTGATCTCGGCCACGATAAGCTGAACCGCGCCGCTGCCAAGCCCGTCCAACTGGTCGGCAATCCCGGATTTCAGCAGCACATCAATCACCGGCCCCTGTAACAAAAGCCAGAGCAGGATCAGCACAAGCGCCGGCACAAGCACCACCAAAAGCGAATAGGCCCCGTGAAAGCCGACCAGCGAGTGCAACCGCGCCCCGCCGCGCCGGATCGCCGTAGCGGCCTGACGGTTCCACAGATAGCCGATCACGGAGATCACAAAGAGGCAAACAAAGGCAGCGGTGGTCATGGCACTCTCGGGATTTGGAACAAAGGAACGCCGCCCGACATCTGGCCGGGCGGCGATTGTGTTGGGCGCTTACTCTTTCGGTGCCATTGTCTTGCCGTCGATCACCGCGTCCTGTGTCGCTGCGCGCAGATCGTCGGGAAGGGCCACCATGCCACGCTCGCTCAGATAGCCGCCCGGCTCCATCGCGTCATCGGACATGTATTCCTCAATGAATTCCTGGAAATTCGGGATCACGCCGCGATGCGCATTCTTGGTGTAGAAATACAGTGGCCGCGAGATCGGGTAAGAGAAATCACCGATGGTTTCGGCACTCGGCGCGACGCCGACGATCTTGACGGCTTTCAGCGTATCAAGGTTCTCGTAAAGGAAGGAATAGCCAAAGATCCCCATGGCATGCTCGTCCGCGTTCAGGCGCTGCACGATCAGGTTGTCGTTCTCGCCCGCTTCGACAAACGGCCCATCCTGACGCATGCGCGAACAGTTGTCTTTCACGGTTGCCTTGAAGGCGTTCTTGTCGGCCTCTTTCAGGGCTGTCATGAACGGGGTCGCCTCGCACCCGGCATGCATCGCCAGCTCGACAAAGGCGTCGCGGGTGCCCGATGTGGGCGGCGGGCCATAGGCAAGGATCTCAACCGCCGGCAGGCTTGCATCAACATCGGCCCAGGTCTTGTTGGGGTTGGCGATCCAGCCACCGTCACCCGGAATTTCGGCAGCAAGCGCAAGGAACACCTGTTCCAGCGTCAGATCCCAGTCATTTGCTGCGTCGCGCGAAATCGCAATCGACAACCCGTCATAGCCGATCATCGCCTCGGTAATATCGGTCACACCGTTTTCCTGGCAAAGCTTGTATTCCGAGGCCTTCATGGCGCGCGAGGCCCCGGTCAGGTCGGGATGCGCCTCGCCGATGCCGCCGCAGAAAATCTTCATGCCGCCCCCGGTGCCGGTCGATTCGACGATCGGTGAAGGCGCGCCGGTCACATTGGCAAATTGCTCGGCGACGGCTTGGGTATAAGGGAACACGGTGGACGAGCCGACAATGCGGATTTCGTCACGGGCCTGGGCCGCGCCAACAGCAAGGGAGGACAGCGCCAGGGTCGATACGGTCAGTTTGAAAAGCGACATGGATTGCTCCTGAGTTCGGTTTGATCGGGGCGCCCGTATTGGCGACCTCTGACCCGGTGCTAGGGGCTTGTGACAACGCTTTTGTTACGTTTTTGTAACGGTTTTATGACAGGTACTGTTTTGATGATTTTTCACGGGGTGAACATCGTTCAACCGCTCAATCGGGCAGGGTCCAGCGCGGCAAAATCACGCTAAATTCGCTGCCCTGCCCCGGCGCCGACTGGATTCGCAAGCGTCCGCGATGACGATTGACGATATGTTTCACAATCGCAAGGCCAAGCCCCGTGCCGCCCATCTCGCGCGAGCGGTGCGTATCGACCCGGTAAAACCGCTCGGTCAGGCGCGGGATATGCAGCGGATCAATCCCCGGTCCCCAGTCACACACCCGCACAAGCACGGCGGGCACGCGCAAGGCGGTTTCTGGCGGCGCGGGATCAAGCGTGATGGTGATCGCGTTGCCCTTGCCACCATATTTGATCGCGTTCTCGATCAGGTTGGTAAATACCTGCTGTAGCTGATCCGAATCGCCCGGCACCATGGCGCCCTCGAGCGGATCAAAGGTGATCTCGCATTCGCAATCCTTGGCCAGCGGGCGCAACGTATGCAGAACCGAGCCGATGATCCGGCCAAGATCAACCGGGTCCCTGGCGCGCATCCGCTCTTCGCTTTCCACCCGGCTGAGCGATAGAAGATCGCGCACAAGCCGCTCCATCCGGGCGGCCTCGGACTGCATGATGCCCAGAAAACGGTCGATTGCTTTGTCGTCGCGCCGCGCGGGCCCCTGAAGGGTCTCGATAAACCCGATCAGCGCGGTCAGCGGCGTGCGCAATTCATGGCTGACATTGGCCACAAAATCGCGGCGCATCTGGCTGGCCTGCTGTTTTTCCGACAGGTCCTCAAAGCACAACAGCACGCCGCTTGCGGGCCCAATGTCGATAAAGCCAAGGCTCACCGCAAAACTGGTGTCACGCCCGGCATCACTGCTTTGATAGGTGGTGCTGCGCGGCTGTCGGTCGGCCAGGGTCGCCTCAACCGCATCAAGCACATCGGGTTGGCGCAGGGCGGTCATGAAATGGCGCCCTTCGATTGCGCGCCCCAAAAGATCAGCGGCCTGTGTGTTGACGCCCAAAATTCGTGCGTCCTGCCCCACCAGCACCGCGGCCAGCGGAAGAGCCGCCAGAACCGAGGCAATCCCCTGTTCCGGCATCTCGCTCAAAGCGCCTTAAGGCCCGCGCGAAAGCGGCGCATGTTGTCCTGATAATGCAGCGCGCTCGCCCTGAGCCCGTTGATGGCGGCGGCGTCCAATGTGCGGATCACCTTGCCCGGCACCCCCATGACAAGGCTGCCATCGGGAATTTCCTTGCCCTCGGTGATCAACGCCCCTGCCCCAATCAGGCAATTCTTGCCAATCTTCGCGCCGTTCAGAATGGTCGCCCCCATCCCGATCAGGGAATTATCACCGATGCTACAGCCATGCAGCATCGCCTTATGCCCGATGGTACAACCG
>CBDTZA010000187.1:0-4833 GCA_965364785.1 uncultured Roseovarius sp.
GTTCTCGGGCCCGTGCCACTGCCGCCGGGTGTGCGTCCTCCCGCAGGTGTTCCCGACGACGCCGAGATCGAACGCATTCTGGTGCGCACCGATCGTCGGCACGGGCGCGAACTGACGGCGGCGCTGACCGAGGCGCAGGTGCGGGTTTTGGTGGATGATATGCCGTCTTGGGATAAGGTTGAGGTTTTGCTTCTATCGGGGTTCACCTACAAGCGCCTACAAAGCAGCATGGGGATTGCGGAGCGGTTGCGGTGGTTGGATGCTAAAGTCGAGCGCGATTTGCCGACTGAGATGCAAGACAATTTGCAAGCGCAACCGTGGCTGGGCGAGGGAAAAGGGTTTGATCCGCAACCTTATACGCAACTGGCGCGGGTGTTGGAGGATCAGGGCAACCGGGGCGGTGCGGCGAGGGTGCGCGCGGTGCGTGAGCGCAAGCTGCGCTTGGCGGAGCAGGTCCGCGCCTTTGGTCGGATCGACGGGACCGTTCGGGAGGCCCTAGCTTCGATCCCCGCGATGTTGCGGCAGGTTTGGGATTTCTTTTTCCGCTGGATGTTCGGCTATGGGCATCAACCGACGCGGGTGTTGGTCTGGGTTGCGGGTATCTGGGCCTTTGCCTTTCTGCTTTATGGGCAAGTCTACGCCGCTGGCCAGATGGCGCCGAATTCGGATGTGATTTTGACCTCGGCGGATTGGCTGGCCAAAGTGACCGCCTATAAGGCAGGGGGCGAGATGCCGATGCACGCCTGGCTCGATACCCCTGCCGCCAAGGATTACGAGACCTTCAGCGCCGGGCTTTATGCGCTTGATCTGTTCCTGCCGCTGGATGCCTTGGGGCAAGAGGCGGCATGGGCGCCGTCAAAGGATCGCGGCACGCTTGGCGCCTTGGGCTATTGGATGCGCATGCCGATACAGCTTGCCGGCTGGGTGATCACCGCCGTTGGCGCCGCCGTTCTGACCGGGCTTGTGGGGCGCAAGGAATAGCGCACCGCAGTGCATTAACCAAAAGCGGTTGCCCCCGCGCGCGCCGGGGGCCTACACTTGAGTGAACGAGACAAAAGGGGTTTTGCCATGCGTTGGATTTTTCGGTTGATCGGGCTTTTGGTTGTGGTTGTGGTGGTCGCTGTGGGGTCGCTTTTCCTGCTGCCCGGTGACCGGATCGCGCGGATTGCGGCGGATCAGATCAGCAAAGCCACCGGTCGCAAGGTGACCATGCAGGGCGACACCAAGATCAGCTTTTACCCGGTTCTGGGCGTCAGCACCGGCGTGGTCGAGGTAGCCAATGCCGAGTGGTCCAAGGCGGGTCCGATGCTGCGCGCCGACAGCCTAAAGATCGGGGTTGAGCCGAACGCGCTTTTTGGCGGCGATATCCGGATCACCGGGCTTGAGATGGTGAACCCCGCAATCCGGCTTGAGCGGGCCGCCAATGGCCGCGTCAACTGGGAGCTTGGGGTTGAGGGCGTCGCGCCTTCGGGTCAATCGGGCGACGGCGGCGTGCCCGCGCAATCCAAGCGGCTTGCACTGACGCTTGACCGGGCGCTGATCACCGGGGCGTCGCTGATTTATACCGATCATGGCACTGGCGAGGTTCAGGAATTCCGCAATATGGATTTCGATCTGCGCTGGCCGAGTTATGACGGCACTGCCACCTTCGAGGCCCCCCTGCGCCCGGCGGGTGACGCGGTGCGCATCACCGGCCATCTTGAGCAGGTGGGACAGTTCATTGACGGCGCCGTGACCGGTGTTGTGGCCAAGCTGACCTCGCCGGGTGGCAGCCTTGGCTTTACCGGGCGCGCAGGTCTTCAGCCACAGCTTGAGGGGCGGCTTGATGTCGATATCGCCAGCACTTCTGGGTTCATGGCGGGGCTGGGCCTTGGGGCGGTTGACGTGCCCAAAGGGTTTGGCCGCAGCATCAAGGGCAGCAGCCAGATCACCCTGACCGAGGATATGCGCCTGTCGCTGCGCGATCTCGCCCTTGGGCTTGGTGGCAATCAGATCGCGGGGGCGGCGGATATCATGCTTGGCGAGAAGGTGCCGCGGATCAACGCACAGCTTAACGCCGGCGCGCTTGACCTGTCGTCGCTTGCCGGGGCCGATAGCAATGGCGGCAGTGGCGGCGGCGATGCGGGCTGGTCGAAAGCGGCAATTGATGCCAGTGCGCTTGCGCTTGCCAATGGCGAGGTGGCACTTGTGGCCGATAGCGTCAATCTGGGCGATCTGAAGCTTGGCAAAACCCGCACATTGATGACGCTGGACCGCTCACGCGCGGTCTTTGGCCTGCGCGAATTGCGCGCCTATGACGGGCTGATCACCGGCGAATTCGTGGTCAATAACCGCTCGGGATTGTCGGTGGGCGGCACTATGAATGTCAGCGCCATCAACCTTGAAACATTCCTGGCCGATGCGATTGATGTCAGCCGCTTTGCCGCCCGTGGCGATAGCAGCCTTAGTTTTCTGGGCTCAGGGCGCTCGGTCCATGCGATCATGAACAGCCTGAGCGGCAATGGCTCGCTCAAGACCGGGCGCGGGGTGATCAGCGGCATTGATCTTGACCGGTTGATGCGGTCCGGCGACATGAGTGGTGGCACCACGGTGTTTGACGAGATGAGCGCCAACTACACGATGGACAAGGGCAACCTGTTCAACACTGACCTGTTGATGAACCTGCCGCTGGCCAAGGCCACGGGCCAGGGCCGCGTCGGCCTTGGGGCGCGCGATATCGACTATCTGTTCACGCCGGTTTTGCTTGAGGGTGAAAACCGCCGCGGTCTTGCCATTCCGGTGCGGATCAGGGGCCCCTGGGCCAATCCGCGGATCGCGCCCGATCTGGAAAAGGCGATTGACATGAACCTTAAGGAAGAGCGCAAGAAGCTCGAAACCAAGGCCAAGAAAGAGATCAACCGCGCGGTTGAGAAAAAGCTTGGCGTGACCGTCGAGGAAGGTCAGTCGGTCGAGGACGCGGTGAGAGAAAAACTTGAGGACAAAGCCAAACGCAAGTTGCTCAAACTGTTCCAGTGAGGCTGTCAAAGGCGTCTGGTCGCGCGGGCGGAATTTGAGTATTTCCGGAACAGTGAAACAACCGGGGCCGCACGCCCCTCGCAAGACATGAGGCAGGCATGAGTGAGGTCAAGGCGCAATACGAGGCCTATCCCTATCCCGAGCGCGACCCGAGGGACGAGAAAAAGCGGCTGATCAGCGGCTCGCCCTCGCATGTGCTTGAGATTGACCATTTCATCTTTGGCGGTCAGCGCGACTGGTCCAGGCCGCTGCGCGCGCTGGTGGCGGGGGGCGGTACCGGTGATGGGCTTATTCAGCTGGCGCAGATGATGAAAACGGCGGGTCGGGTATGCGAGCTAACTTATGTCGATCTGTCCACCGCGTCGCGAAAGGTGGCCGAGGCGCGCGCTAGGATGCGGGGGCTTGAGGGCATACGCTTTGTCACCGGCAGTTTGCTTGAGTCCGCCGATCTGGGGCAGTTCGACTATATCGATTGTTGCGGCGTGCTGCATCATCTGCCGGAGCCGCAGGCGGGGTTTGAGGCGCTATTGGCGGCACTGGTGCCGGGCGGTGGCATGGGGTTTATGATCTATGCGCCCTATGGGCGGGCCGGGGTTTATCCGCTGCAAGAGGCGTTTGGTGCGCTTTATGAAGGGATGAGGCCCGAGGCGCGCCTTGAGGCGGCCAAAAAGCTGGTGGCGGCCCTGCCCGAGGGCCACCCGTTTCGCGCCAATATCAACCTTGGTGATCACAAGGACAGCGATGCGGGGTTTTATGACCTCTTGCTACACAGTCAGGACCGGGCTTTTGACGTAACGGATTTGGCAGATGTCATGGCGGCGGCGGGCTGGCAGTTGAGCGGGTTCACTATGTCGGCCCTTTATGATCTGGCTCGGATCACGCAGGTGCCTGACCATCTGAGCGCGCCCGAGCAGATGGCGTTGGCCGAAAAGCTTCGTGGCACGATCAAGACCCATGTCGGCTATGCAATCCGCGCAACCGAGGCGCGCAGGCCGGCAAGCGGAAGCAATCGCGCGTTGGTGCCGCATCTCAAGGGTGTTGGCGCCGCTGATCTGGCGCGTGCCATCGCGCAGGGGCAGGAGCCCAAGCTTAGCTTTTCGGGGTTCGATCTGCGCCTGAGCCTGCCCAAGGGCGCGGCGCCGCTGATTGCTTTGATCGACGGACGGCGCAGCCTGGCCGAGATCGCGGCCCAGACCGGCACCGACCCGATCGGCATGGGCGCGCTTTGGGGCCGGATCGAGCGGGATCTCGTGGCCTGCGGCATGCTGCTTTATTCCAGTATCTTGCGCAAAGCCTAGGCGATGTGCGGGCGCTTTGTGATCACCTTGCCAGGTGACGCCATGGCGCAGTTATTTGGCGCGACGCCCGCCAATGACCTGCCCGAGGTGCCGAATTTCAACATCTGCCCGACCAACCCGGTGCATGTGGTGCGCGGCACGGAGGGTCAAACAAGCGCCGCCCAGCGGCTTGTGGCGATGCGGTGGGGGTTTTTGCCCAGCTGGTATGACAGCCCCAGTGCCGGGCCTTTACTGATCAATGCGCGGGCCGAAACGCTTGTAGAGAAACCCGCCTTTCGCGCGGCGGCGCGGGCGCGGCGCTGTCTTATTCCGGCGGATGGGTTTTATGAATGGACCAAGGATGCGGCCGACGTGCGTCTGCCCTGGTATATCCGGGCGCGTTCGGGACGGGGGATGGCCTTTGCCGGCGTCTGGCAACGCTGGGAGCGAGGCGATGAGGCGATGGACACCTGCGCGATTGTCACTTGCGCGATTGTCACTTGCGCCGCCAATCAGGCGATGACGCGGCTGCATCACCGGA
>CBDTZA010000188.1:0-4814 GCA_965364785.1 uncultured Roseovarius sp.
CGCGCCTGTTTCAGGAAATCCGCGAAAAGCGCGGGTTGTGCTATACGATCTATGTTCAGGCCGGGGCCTATGTCGATACCGGGATGATGACGATCTATGCCGGCACCTCTGCCGATCAGCTTGGTGATCTGGCGGGCATCACGATTGACGAGATGAAACGCGCCGCCGATGACATGAGCGCCGCCGAGGTCGAGCGTGCCCGCGCCCAGATGAAGGCGGGGCTGTTGATGGGGCTGGAGAGCCCGTCAAACCGGGCCGAACGTCTGGCGCGGATGCTACAGATCTGGGGCCGCGTGCCGGACCTTGCCGAAGTGGTCGGGCGGATTGATGCGGTCACTCTTGAGGATGTTCGCCGGATTGCCCAAACCACGGTCGAGCGCGCGCCATCGGCGCTGGCGCTTTATGGCCCGGTGGCCGATGCGCCAACGCTGGCACGCCTGAACGAGAGGCGCGCCGCCTGATGCTGCTGTTGCCACGCCGGAAGTTGCGGATTGAGACCGAGCGTCTGACCCTCCGCCAGCCGGTGATTGGCGATTTTCGCAACTGGAGCGGGCTGCGCGCCGAAAGCGCCGACTTCCTCACCCCGTGGGAGCCGCTTTGGGCGACGGATCATCTGGCGCGCAAGGGGTTCTCGAACCGGGTCTATTGGGCACAACGCTCGATTGCCAACGGAAGTGCGATGCCGCTCTTTCTGGTCCGGCGCGAGGATCAGATGCTTTTGGGGGCGATCACGTTGGACAATATCCGGCGCGGGCCGGCGCAGGCGGGCAGCCTTGGCTATTGGATCGGGCAAGGCTTTTCGCGTCAGGGCTATATGCAAGAGGCGATTGCGGGCGTTGTGCATTACGCCTTTGAGCGGCTCGATCTGAGCCGGATCGAGGCGGCCTGTCTGCCGGAAAACCACGCCTCACGCGGGCTTTTGGAAAAATGCGGCTTCAAATATGAGGGCGTCGCGCAAAGCTATCTGCAGATCAATGGCCGCTGGCGCACCCATGTGCTTTATGCCGCTTTGCGCGCCGATCGTCGCGGACGCACCGATGTCGGCTAGCCGTTGCCTGCGTGCCGCGCGGGTCTGAGGCGGTGTGACAGGGCTGACGACGGGGCAAATCGTACTATCCTTCACGAGGTAAGGGATAGCACGATCATTATGCCGCTTATGGGGGCATGGATGTGGTGATGGTATCGGTAGGGGCGGGTTTATCATGGATCTTGAGTATTTAGGGACCTTGAGTATTTAAGGAACGATGAAAGGGCTGGATTGGTGGTTTCTGCGTGGTAGGTAGGGCGCATGACATTGAATTCCGCCACCCCCGCCTTTGTTAACAGCCTGCGCGCAGTGCTGCCCGAGTCAGCGTTTCGCGACGCGAGCCCGGCCTATCTGGAAGAGCCGCGCGGCCGCTGGCAGGGACGGGCGGGGGTTGTTGTGGCGCCCGATTGCGCCGCCGATGTGGCTAAGGTCGTGCGCGCCGCATCCGCGGCAGCCGTGCCACTTGTGCCTTATGGCGGCGGCACCGGCCTTGTTGGTGGTCAGCTGAGCCCCGAGGGACCGGTGCCCGTGATCCTGAGCCTTGAGCGGATGCGCGCGGTGCGCGGCATTTATCCGCAAGAGAATGTCATGGTGGTCGAGGCCGGCGCGATCCTGCAGGACATTCACGATGCGGCGGCTGAGGCCGACCGGCTTTTCCCGCTGTCGATCGCGGCCAAGGGCAGTGCCCGGATCGGCGGTAATCTTGCGACCAATGCCGGTGGGGTGAATGTGCTGCGCTATGGCAATGCGCGTGATTTGTGTCTTGGGCTTGAGGTGGTTTTGCCTGATGGCCAAATCTGGCATGGGCTCAAGAGGTTGCGCAAAGACAATACCGGCTATGACCTGCGGCACCTTTTGATTGGTTCTGAGGGCACGCTTGGGGTGATCACCGCCGCTGCGCTCAAGCTTTATCCGCGCCCTGCGGGTGAGGGCACGGCCGTGATGGTGGTGCGCGATCCGCGCGCGGCGCTGGACCTTTTGGCGATGGCGCGCGACCAGATGGGCGAAGGCGTGAGTGCGTTTGAGTTGATGCACCGTCAGGGCCTTGATTTCCTGGCGCAGGAGCTGCCGGATATCCGCCAGCCGTTTGACGAGCCCCCCGAGTGGTTCGTGTTGATTGAGGTCGGGCTGGCGCGCGGGCTTGACCCGGTCGGCGCGCTTGAGACGCTGTTTGTTGAGGCGACAGAGGCAGGGTTGGTCAGCGACGGCATGATCGCTCAGTCACAGGCGCAGCGGCATGCCTTTTGGGAGGTGCGAGAACAAATCCCCGAGGCCAACCGGCGCGTTGGATCGGTAAGTTCGCATGATATTTCCCTGCCGATGAGTGCGATCCCGGACTTTATTGAAAAAGGCCGGGCGGTGGTCGCTGCTTTGGGCGCCTTCAGGATCAACTGTTTCGGTCATCTCGGCGATGGTAACCTGCACTACAACGTCTTCCCGATGCCCGGCAAAACCCGCACCGATCATCAGGGCGAGCGGGATCTGATCAAGCGGGCGATCCATGATCTGGTGGATGCAATGGACGGCTCGGTCTCCGCCGAACATGGCATCGGGCGCCTTAAGGTCGAGGATCTGGAGCGCTATGGCGATCCCGCCAAGCTATCGGCGATGCGGGCGATCAAGGCGGCCCTTGACCCCAGGGGGATCATGAACCCCGGTGCGGTTTTGCGATATGAGGGCTAGGCGCGCAAGCCGCCTGGATTAGTCGGCCCAGGTTGGGTGAAACCGGCCAGCGGGCGAGAGCGTGAATATCTCGGCGCCGTTTGCCGTAACGCCAATCGAGTGCTCAAACTGCGCCGACAGAGATTTGTCGCGCGTGACCGCAGTCCAGTCATCAAGCAGAACCTTGGTTTCGGGGCGGCCCAGATTGACCATCGGTTCGATGGTGAAAAACATTCCTTCTTCCAGAACCGGCCCGGTGCCGGCACGCCCGTAATGCAGAACGTTGGGCGGAGCGTGAAAGACCCGGCCAAGACCGTGACCGCAAAAGTCCCGCACCACCGACATGCGATGCGCCTCGACGAAAGACTGAATCGCGTGGCCGATATCCCCAAAGGTATTGCCGGGTTTGACCGCTTCGATCCCCTTCATCAGGGAATCATGTGTGATCTGGATAAGCCGCTCTGCCTTTCGGCTAAGCTTGCCGGCCACATACATCCGGCTGGTGTCGCCAAACCAGCCATCGACGATCACCGTCACATCGACATTCAGGATATCGCCGTCTTTCAGTAACTTTTCGCCTGGAATGCCGTGGCAAACCACGTGATTGACGCTGATACAGCTGGCATGACGATAACCCTTATAGCCGATCGTGGCCGATTTTGCGCCTGCCTCATTGACCTTGTCCTCGATCAGCTTGTCGATTGCGCCAGTGTTCTGGCCGACGAAGACCTGATCGGCGATCTCATCTAGAATGCGGGCGGCCAGTGCGCCAGCCTTGTGCATACCGGCAAAATCCGAATCCTCATAGATGCGGATGCCGTCGCGGGTCAATCGCCCTTTGTGTGTGTTCACGTCAATGCCTCGTGCCGTCTTTGTCTGTTAACCCCTATTTAGGGGGGATTGCACCAAAGGGCCAGAGGCTGCGGCACGCTGTGTTCATCGGGCTTTGGCGCTGGGCTTGGCAAAAGTTTCTACATTCTACTTATTGAATATTTCGCCGTGGGAAATTGTCTGAAATTTAATTGTCGTACACATAGATCCACAGAGGGAGCCACCGCTATGACACGCAAAATGCGACAGAAGTATTGACGCTATCCATCAACATTGCAAGGCTGAGGTTTTTCCCGATGTTCATGCCTGGAATGCAGCTGCGTGTGGCCCCGGTCTGCATCGGACAAGGCCGGGGCGCTTGGCCTGACCGGGCTTTATGCACCAGAGGAGTTGGGCGGTCAGGGGTTGTCACTCGGCGATGATGTCCGCGTCTACGAAGATTCTGGGGCAAGGCGATGGTGCCTATGCTTTTGCGCTGACCGAACCGCAATCAGGCTCGGATGCGACCAACATGTATTCACGCGCGGTGATCAACGGGGGCGACACCTGGACGATCAGCAAGGCCAAGGCCTGAGTTGGCCTCGCGGGCGATGCGGATATCTATTTCACCGCTGTCAAAACCACCGATAAGCCCGGCCACTACGATATGACGATGATCGCCATTCCGGCAGATGCCGAAGGTGTCAGTTTAGGGCCGCTCTACGAGACGCCCTCTTACAATTTCCTGCCCATGTCCGAAATGTACCTCAAGGATGTGATCGTCAGCGAAGACAGTATCATCTTGCCGGTGGGGCAGGGGTTTCAGGGGTCGCTGATGGCGATTGATATCGCGCGGGCTTCGATCACGTCGGGCTGATGCAGGCGGTGCTGGGCACGGCACTGGCCTATTCCGCCAATCGCAAGATGTTTGGGGGTAAGAACCTTGATCTGGATGGTATCCAGTGGATGCTGGGCGATGACGCGACCGAGCTTGAGGCCTCGCGCCTGTTGTAATCGTGCGGCGGCCAACGCTTTGGGCACGCCCGAAGGGCCGCTCATGGCCACCCATGTCAAACGCTTTGTGCCTGACGCGGCGGTGAAGGCTGCCAATACCTGTACGCAGGTGCTGGGCGGCATGGGATTGCCGAAACCCTCTGGCATGGACCGCCTGTCGCGGCTTTCACAGATGTTGCGCATTGTGGATGGTACTACCGAAATCAGCCGCAGTGGGTTGTGTCTCAAATCTGGTGGCAATTCTCCGGCGGCGTTCTCCGAGCATGTGGATTTGGGCCTGATCAGGCCGCGAGGTCAAGGC
>CBDTZA010000189.1:0-4799 GCA_965364785.1 uncultured Roseovarius sp.
TTGCCGTGACCCGGCTTTGTCACATCGCCAAGCCGCAAAAGCGCCGCACCGGGCGTGGCGGGGCTGACCTTGGGGGCGTTCACCTCGGCGCCGACCATGGCGGCGGCAAGGGCGCGCCGGTCGGTGTCTTTCGTGGCCATTTCGGCCACAAGGCGGCCATGCCGCAGGATCACAACCCGGTCCGAGATATCCATCACCTCGTGCAGCTTGTGGCTGATGAAGACAATCGACAGGCCAAGCGCCACCGCCTTGCGCAGGGTGGCAAAAAGATCATCGGTTTCCTGCGGGGTAAGCACCGCCGTCGGCTCGTCCAGAATGAGAATCTTCGCCTCGCGGTACAGCGCCTTGAGGATCTCGACCCGCTGTCGCTCGCCCACCGTCAGGGTGCCGACGCGGGCATCCGCGTCAACCGACAAGCGGAAATCATCGGCCAGCCTGGCGATCTTGGCGCGCACACCGACACGATCAAGCCGGGGGTGCCAAAGCGGCACCGTTCCAAGGGCGACGTTTTCAAGAACGGTCATGTTATCGGCCAGTGTGAAATGCTGATGCACCATGCCCACGCCCGCATCCAACGCGGCGCGCGGATTGCCGGGCGGCAGGGCCTTGCCAAAGACCTCAACCCCGCCACTATCGGCGGTGTACTGGCCGAACAGGATATTCATAAGCGTGGTCTTACCCGCGCCGTTCTCACCCAAAAGCGCGATCACCTCGCCGCGGTGCAAGGCCAAGCTGACCGCGTCATTCGCGACCAGCTTGCCAAAGGTCTTGGTAATGCGGTCAAGGCGCAGAACGACCTGCGCCGCCTCTGCGCCTGACATTTAGGACGACTTCGGTTCTTCGTCGTTGATCTCGACCGTGAAGGTGCCTGCCTTGATCTCTGCGCTGCGCTCTTTGACAAGCGCCATGGCGGCCTCGGGCACTTTGCCCTCGAACGTGCCAAGCGGCGCAAGCGACGAGCCGCCTTCGCTCATGAAGGAATAGACCCCGTAATCGGCCGCTTTGAACGTGCCGGCGTTCACTTCGGCAATCGCCTTGTCCAATGTTGGCTCGAAATGCCAGATCGCCGAGGCGACCACGGTTTCGGGATAATCGGACTGGGTGTCAATCACGTTGCCAATCGCCAGAATATCCTTTTCCTGCGCCGCATCCGACACACCAAAGCGTTCGGCATACAAAAGGTCCGCGCCGTTTTCGATCATAGCAAAGGCGGTTTCCTTGGCCTTGGGCGGATCGAACCACGAGCCGATAAAGCTGACCTGGAACTTGATATCCGGGTTCATCTCTTTTGCACCGACCATGAAGGCGTGCATCAGGCGGTTCACCTCGGGGATCGGGAAACCACCGACCATGCCGATATTGCCCGATTTGGTCATCGACCCGGCGATGATGCCCGACAGGTACGACGCATCCTGAATATAGTTGTCGAACACCGCGAAATTAGGCAGCGCATCGTCCTGCTTAAAGCTTGACCCGAGAAGGAAGGCGATATCGGGATAGTCCGCCGCCACTTCGCGCGCTTCCTGTTCCACGGCAAAGGCCTCGCCGATGATAAGCTTATAGCCCTGCTCGGCATATTCGCGCATCACGCGGGCATAATCGGTGTTGCTGACGTTCTCCGAGAACACATACTCCACATCGCCGCGCTCTTGCGCGGTGGTGGCGGCCTTGTGAATGCGGCTGACCCATTGCTGCTCAACCGGCACGGTGTAAATCCCGGCGGTCTTGATCGGCGTGGCGGCACGCAGATTTGTGGGCAGCGTCGAGGCCCCGGCAACAAACGCCGCAGCGGCGGTGGTGGCCATAAACTCGCGCCGCGACAGGGGCGCAAAAGTCCGGGTTTTGGGAATGGTCATGGTGATCTCCTTGTTGGGCAGCTTTTTTGTTTTACCAATTGGTAAAATTCTTTTTGCGAATTGTCAGCAAATTTGTGCGCCGCCCATGGATAAACTGCAAGACCTGCCTGCGAAATGAGCGACCCTCATCTGCCATCGCCACGCTATCGCGCCCAAAATTTCCTCACAAGACGCAAACCCCTGAAAATTGGGGGTCAGGGCGCAAATGCGGTCGCTTCCATGGTGGTGACTTGATCATTTTCGCGCCGCACACGCAGGGCGAGAGACCCCTCTTGCGCTCTCGCCTCTACCCGCACCGGAATGTTGCAGATCAGCGGCGACAAGCCGCGATAGGTAAACCGCGCAGGCAGATGGTCAAACAGTTTCGTGGCAAGGTTCATCATCCAGATCGCCTGAAGCGGGCCGTGCACCACAAGGCCGGCATAGCCCTCGACCTCGGTGGCGTAGAGGTAATCATAGTGAATGCGATGACCGTTGAAGGTCAGCGCAGAATAGCGAAACAACAGCGTCGAATCCGGCGTGATCTGCCAGCTTTCGGCGCCGGGCCAGTCCTCGGATGGGGCGGGCACGTTCGTGCTGCCGGGCTTGGGGTCTTCGCGGTAAACGATATCCTGCCGCTCGCTCAGACAGGGCACGTTATCGACGCTATAGACATGATGCTGTTTGACAAACCCAAGCGCGCCACTGCGCCCCTTCTTGAAGGTCACATCGTTGATCGTGCTGACCCGCGTCACATGTTCGCCCGGCGCAAAAGCCCGGTGAAATTCAAGCTCTCCGCCCGCCCACATCCGGCGCGGCAACGGCAAGGCGGGCAGGAAAATCCCGGTCTTCGGGTGGCAATCCCGGCCAAGCTCTGACGGCTCGACTACATCCGGCCCAAGGCACCAGTGAAAGCCGGGCGGCACCGCGCCGGGGCCAAGCGTGCCCGCCAGCGTGGCGCGATATTGCCCAAGCAAGCGATCCGAAATCGGCTCTGACCGGGTAAAGCTGCGCCCGATCCAATCATCATACTCGCCCAATTGAACGCCCCCTGATCATCCGCGACCCAGCCCATAGGATTTCGGCAGGCCAAGCACCTGCTCCGCAATATAGCACAGGATCAGGTTGGTCGAAATCGGCGCCACCTGATAAAGCCGCGCTTCGCGAAACTTTCGCTCGACATCATATTCCTCGGCAAACGCGAATCCACCATGGGTCTGCATGCAGGCCTCTGCCGCCTCCCAGCTGGCATCGGCGGCCAGCATATGGGCATGCGCGCGCGCCAGCGGAAACTGAATGCCCTGATTGGCCCCGATGGGCGCACCAAACACCACCCGCTCGCGGGCATAGGTGGCGCCTGTGTTGAGGAACCATTTCGCGTCGCCGATGCATTCGGCGGCAATCAGGATACGCTCTGAATTCATCCCCGACAGGATATAGCGAAACCCCTTGCCCTCTTCGCCGATAAGGCTGTCGGCGGAAATGCGCAGGTTGTCAAAGAACACCTCGGTGGTGGCGTGGTTGATCATCGTGCGGATCGGACGGATGTCGATGCCATTGCCGACCTTGTCGCGCAGATCGACCAGAAAGACCGACAAACCGTCGGTTTTTGATGTGATCTGATCGCGCGGCGTGGTGCGCGCCAGCAGCACCATAAGATCGGAATGCTCAACCCGCGAGGTCCAGATTTTCTGGCCATTGATCACATATTCGTCGCCCTCACGCCGGGCGGTGGTTTTCAAGGCCAGTGTATCCGTGCCGCTGGTCGGCTCGGTCACGCCAAACGCCTGTAGGCGCAGCGTGCCATCGGCGATCCGGGGCAAATAGCGTTCCTTTTGCGCCTCGCTGCCGTGGCGCAACACCGTGCCCATCGTATACATCTGCGCATGGCAGGCCGCCGCATTACAGCCCTGACTATGGATTTCCTCCAAAATCGCCGCCGAGGCCGTCAGGTTAAGCCCAGAACCGCCATAGCTTTCGGGAATCATCGCCGCCAGATATCCCTCGCGGATCAGAGCATCGACAAACGCTTTCGGATAGGCCCGGCGGAACTGGAAATCCGAAATGAAACACGGCACAAACCAAAAGCAAAACCCTATCGCTTGTCAAGCACGCCCAATCCCCTGTTATATGCACTGTTATATGCACTGAGATTTTGCACCGCCAAAAAGGGGACACGCCCGAAGATGAACAGCTTTGCCATTCCCAAACCTCTCAACCTGATTGGCGGCCAATGGGTGTCGGCCATGTCCGGTGCTGAACTAGAGGTGCGTTCGCCGATTGATGGCGAGGTGTTTACCTCTATCGCCGATTCCGGCCCCGCCGATATCGACGCCGCCGTTGCCGCCGCGCGCACCGCTTTTGAAACCGGCGACTGGGGCGCCATGCCCGCCGCAGAGCGTGGCCGCCTGATGCTGCGCCTCAGCCTGCGTATTCTCGAGGACGTCGAAAACCTCGCGCAGCTTGAAACCCGCGACAACGGCAAACCGATCAGGCAATCGCGCGCCGATATGGTGGCCGCCGCACGCTATTTCGAATTTTACGGCGGTGGCGCCGATAAGGTGCATGGCGAGGTGATCCCGTTCATGGCCGGCTATAACGTGCAGGTGCTGCGCGAACCGCATGGCGTGACCGGCCATATCATCCCGTGGAATTACCCCGCACAGATGTTCGGCCGCTCGGTTGCCGCCGCGCTTGCCATGGGCAATGCCGCCGTTCTCAAACCTGCCGAGGATGCCTGTCTTACCTCGCTGCGGCTTGGCGAGTTGGCGCAAGAGGTCGGCTTTCCGCCGGGCGCGATCAACATCGTCACCGGGCGCGGCGACACGGCAGGCAAGGCCCTGGCCGGGCACCCTGATGTTGATTTCATGTCCTTCACCGGCTCGCCCGAGGTCGGCGTGATGATTCAGATCGCCGCCGCGCGCAATCACATCAACTGTACCCTCGAACTTGGCGGTAAATCCC
>CBDTZA010000190.1:0-4759 GCA_965364785.1 uncultured Roseovarius sp.
AAATGGCCCGTGCCCGCGGTCGAGTTCAGACGGATTTTGATGGTCGTCGGCTTCGCCATTTTTCATCTCCTGCGCCGGGCAGTCCTGCCGCCCGTGAATATCTCATGAAGTCTGCCTTTTAATGACGCGCGCGCCCGAGTCAACCGCGATTGTCGTGTTTGGCAGGGAATAACTTGGTTTTCGCCCGCCCGCGTTGATTTGGGCGGGCGAAACCCAGTTTTCGGGGTCTTTGCGGGTCTTAGTTCAGCGACACGCGCGTCGGCTGACGATAGAAGTAATGCACGCCAATGGCTGCGGTGCGCGGAAACTGGCGGGCCCAACGCGGGTTGACGCCGCGGGTGTGATAGTGTGTTGCCCCGCTGGTCAGATCGCGCGGTGCGCCATCGACCATCAGCTTGGCAACCTTGCTCACCCGGCGGAACGCCTTGGGTTCGCTGATCACCTCTTTGGCGCCGTCACAGGTATAGGTGAACTGACACTGGAACTTGCGCCCCGTGCCCTGATGCACCACGCCGCACACCGTGTCGGGATAGCTTGGATCATCAACCCGGTTCAGGATCACCTCGGCCACGGCAAACTGTCCCTTGACGCTTTCGCCGCGCGCTTCAAAGTAAAGCGCCTCGGCCAGACAGCGCCACTGGGGCCCGCCTTTGACAAGCTCTTGCTCCGACAACCATATCTTGGAATATTCCACCTCGGTCTCAGGCCGGGTCAGAAAACTTGCCATCCGATCCCCGGAAATGGAACGCAGAGCGCGCATTTCCTGATCCATCAACCTGTTCACAGGCGCATCCGCGATCGCCGGCGCTGCCAGCGCCGCGAGGGTCGCGGCCAGTGCAATCCGTCTCATGCATGATCTCCTTGGTGATCGCGGTCAGTCCCGCTGCATCGGGGGGAGGTACCTAAAATTGTCCGATCCGTCCACCCTGCCGGCCTGCGGCACATACGGCACAGTACTTTAGGCCAAGCGGATTCCCGCCCGGCATCCCCGATCTTGCGATAATCGCGCCCGCGCCTACCCGATCTTGTCTTTGACCGTCAGCTGTGCGGCAGCAAGTCGCGCCACCGGAACCCGGAACGGCGAGCAGGAAACATAGTTGAAACCGGCATCCCGGCAGAAAGCTATTGATTCGGGGTTACCGCCATGTTCACCACAAATCGACAAAACCACGTCCGGATTGGCCGCCCTACCCCGTTCGGCCCCGATCTTGAGAAGCTCGCCCACGCCATCAATATCGAGCGTGTGAAACGGGTCTTCGGGGTAAACGCCCTGCTTGACATAATCCGACATGAACCGCCCCGCATCGTCGCGCGACAGGCCATAGGTCATCTGCGTCAGGTCATTGGTGCCAAAGCTGAGGAACGACACCAGTGGCGCGATATCCCCGGCCCGCAAAGCCGCGCGCGGGGTTTCAACCATGACCCCAAGACGATAGGTAAATTCGCTCCCGGTTTCATTGCGCACCGCCGCCGCCACCGCATCAATTCGTGTCTTGACCAACTCGACCTCGCGACGCGCACTGACCAGCGGGATCATGACCTCTGGCACCACCGGTTCGCCCTCATGGCTGGCCTCGATAGTGGCCTCAAAGATCGCGCGCGCCTGCATGTCATAGATTTCCGGCACGGTGATCCCAAGACGCACACCGCGCATGCCAAGCATCGGGTTATATTCACTCAGCGCCTCGACCCGGCGGGTGACATCCGACAGCGGCAGATCAAGCGCCTCGGCCAGTTGCAGATGGCCCGCGCGATCGGTCGGCAGGAATTCGTGCAACGGCGGGTCAAACAGGCGGATACAGACCGGCTGCCCCTGCATGATGCGAAACAGATCGGTGAAATCGGCGCGTTGCATCGGCAAAAGCCGTTCCAGCACCGCCGCGCGATCCTTGCTGCTATCGGCAAAGATCATCTCTCGCATCACGGTCAGTCGGTCTTCTTCAAAGAACATATGCTCGGTCCGGCACAGCCCGATGCCGCGCGCGTTGAAATTGCGCGCCACCTCGGCGTCGGCGGGGGTGTCGGCATTGGCGCGCACCGCGATATCACGGACATCGTCGGCCCAGCTCATCAGGGTCTGGAAGGATTCGTCGCGCGCGGCCTCCAAAAGCGGGGTTTCCCCGGCGAGGACAAGACCGTTGGTGCCGTCAATCGTGATCGCATCGCCCGCCTTGACCACCCGCCCGTCGGCCATGGTCAGCTGATTGCGCCGCGCCTGAAAATGGATATCGGAGGCACCCACCACGCAGGGCAGGCCAATACCGCGCCCGATCACGGCGGCATGGCTTGTCATGCCGCCCCGCTCGGTCAGAACGGCGACGGCGGCATGCATGCCGCGAATATCCTCGGGGCTGGTTTCGCGCCGCACCAGAACGCAGGCCTCGCCGCGCGCCTGTGACGCCTGCGCCTCGGCGGCGGAAAACACAACCCGCCCCGAGGCAGCACCGGGGCTGGCGGCGATCCCGCACGCCAGAATATCACGGGGCGCTTCGGGGTCGACCTGACGGTGCAAAAGCTCGTTCAACGCGCGCGGCTCGACCCGCATCAGCGCCTCTTCGCGGGTGATAAGACCGTCCTCTGCCAGGCTGACGGCGATGCCGACCGCGGCGCGGGCATTGCGCGCCACCCGCAGGCCATCAAGCAAAAACACCTGACCGTTTTCGATGGTAAACTCGGCCTGCATCTCTTCGCGCAACTTCTCGCGCATCATCGCGGTATAGGATTTGAGCGCCTCGAACGCCTCTGGTGCCAGTTCTTCCAGGGAAGGCCCGCGCGGATCGCGCTCCAGAAAAAGCGCATCCGCCCCGCCATGCAGAGCCTCGCGGCCCTGGCTCTGGCTCAGATAGCGCCCGGTGATCTTGCGCTCGCCGGTCTGGCTGTTGACCAGCTGCATCACGCCCGAGCCGCATTCGCCCTGCCCCAGCCCAAGCGCCAGCTCCTGCACCACAAGGCCAAGCCCGGCATCGGCCGGCGCGCCCTTGGCTTGGCGCAAAAGCCGCGCTGTCGTGCCCCCCCAGGCGCGCGCCATCGAGCGCAGCACTTCGGCAAGCTGCACGGCAGGGTCCTGGGGAAATTCCTCTTCGGTTTCGGCCTCATAGGCGCGCAGGGCCTGGCTTAGGCCAAGCTTGGGGTCGCTTGAGACATCATCAAGAACATCGGGATCAAGCCGCGCCACGTGAATGGCATAAGATTGCACGAAGCGCAGGTAAATCTCGGCGGCGGCCACCTCGCCCACCTTGTCGGACAGATCGGCACAACGCGCATCGTTGATCCCGATATTGAGGATCGCACCGGGACCGCCCCAATCGGGATCTTCCGACGAGGGGCGCACACACAACAGCGGTGCCTTACCAAACGGCGCCAACAGCGCCTTCATATCGGGCATATTCCCGGCCGCAATCGCATGCACGGCATCAAACGACAAGGCAATCGTGCGCGGCACCGGCAGATCAAGCCGCACCAGCCGTTGCAGGCATTTTGCCCGCCCGCCATGGGTGTCGGCATGCATTTCTGCGCCGGGGGTGATCAGGGTGAAGTTTTTCTCGTCTTGCTGCACTGCGGCACCTTTCCTTTGACCGCACCATACGCGCGGGGGCGCACAAGGCAAGGGAAAGCAGCGCCCGTTCGTGCGGCCCTGACGTGCCAGCCGCGCGCAAACGCCAGAGGCGGCCTGTCAGGGCTGAAGAGGGGCCTAGCCCTCGATCCGCGTCAGATCGGCCACTTGCAAACAGATCACACGAATGCGGCTCAACAGGTTAAGACGGTTGCGGCGCAAAACCTGATTGTCGGCATTGATCTGCACCGCCTCGAAAAACGCATCCACCACCGGGCGCAGGCCCGCCATGACCGCCATCGCCCCGGCAAAATCCTCGACCTCAAGGGCGCGGGTAATCTCGGGCTCGGCCGCATCAAGCGCCGCGAAAATCGCCTTTTCGGCGTCGTTCTCGGCAAATTTCACATCCGCGCCGTAGGAATATTCGACCCCGTCCTTTGCCTCGGCCTGAGAGAGGATATTGTTGGCGCGCTTGAAGCCCTGCAACAGGTTTTCGCCGTCATCGGTTTTCAGGAAGGCGCTAAGCGCTTCGGCACGTTTGACCAAGAGGGTCAGGTCATCATTGCCCGGCATGGCAATGCAGGCGTCAATGATATCGTGGCGGATGCCTTGATCCTTGAGGTAGACTTTGAGACGGTCGTGGAAGAAGGCGATGAGGTTTTCGATCTTTTCTTTAAAGATTTCTGCTCCTTTATTTGCGGTTGGCATGATCGCAATAAAGTCTTCTTCTGTGCGCAGAGGTTTGTCTCCCAACTCGGCTGATTTAAGTATTTTCAAAGCAGCCAAGAGGCCATCATCACCAACAGCTGCCTCCCCCGCCGTTTCAAATGTTTTCTCAATCTTTTGTTTTTCAATAACATCAATATGCGATTGCATTGAAAGAAACATGGAAAACGAAAGTTGGGACGAAATTGATAATTGTAGCTCTTGCTCTGTCAACAACCGTATAACCCCCAAAGCCGCCCTTCTGAGCGCAAACGGGTCTTTCGAGCCGGTGGGTTTTTCGTCAATCGCCCAAAACCCGGTCAGCGTGTCCAGCTTATCCGCCAAGGCCACGGCAATCGAGACCGCACCCGTTGGCACGTCGTCAGACGGCCCAAGCGGCGCATAATGCTCTTGGCAGGCGGCGGCCACCTCGGGCGGCAGCCCGGCAGCCTCGGCATAATAACGCCCCATGAGCCCCTGCAATTCCGGGAATTCATAGAC
>CBDTZA010000191.1:0-4738 GCA_965364785.1 uncultured Roseovarius sp.
CTGACGAAATCACCGGCGCCTTTCATCGACACCTGAAGGTTCTCGACCTCGCGGAAATCCTTGGCCAGCACCCGCCCCGCTTTACGAGCCGCTTTCAGCATGACGTTGAGATTGGCACTACCTACCATTGCGACGGCTCCTTTTGGGTCAGGCCGCGCGTATACGCCGCAAGTGCGCGCCATACAAGGGGGCGACGGCCCAAACCGATCAAAGCGCGCGCGCCTGTTCCAATCCTGTCCTAATAGGGCATCGGGTGCTCTTTATGCGCCGCGTCGATCTCTTGAAGCACCGCGTCGCTCAGCGTGATGTCGCCCGCACCAAGCGCCAGATCAAGCTGTTCGGGGGTGGTCGCGCCAAAGATTGCAGAGCACATGAAAGGCCGTGTCAGACACCAGGCAAGCGCCATCTGCGAGGGATCAAGCCCGTGCCGTTGCGCAATCCCAAGATAGGCCTCAACGGCGCTAAACGCGCGCTCAGTCTTGCGCCCGCCCAGATCGCCGTTGATTGCCATCCGCGATCCACCGGGCACCGCGCCGCCCTGATATTTGCCACTCAAAAAACCAGCTGCCAACGGCGAAAACGCCAAAAGGCCGACATCCTCGTTCACGCTCAGCTCGGCCAAATCGGTGTCGTATAGCCGACACATCAGCGAATATTCGTTCTGGATCGAGACCGCCCTTGGCCCATGCCCGGCCTCGGACAGGCGCAGCCATTGCGCCGTGCCCCAAGCGCTTTCGTTTGACAGACCGAAATGCCGGATCGTGCCGCGATCGACCTCGCGTTGCAGTGCCTCAAGCGCCTCTTGCATATGCGCGAGGGTCTCATCGCGGTTCTGGCCCGAGGGATCAAAATGCCAGTTCTTGCGAAACATATAGCTGCCCCGGTTGGGCCAGTGAAACTGGTAGAGATCAATGCAATCGGTCTTAAGTCGGCGCAACGAGCCTTCAATCGCCTCGGGGATCGTCCTGGCCGAGATTGGCGCGCCATCGCGCGCATTTTTGAACCCCGCGCCAGAATGTTTGGTGGCAAGGATCACGTCATCGCGCCGCCCCGTGCAGGCAAACCATGCGCCGATGATTTCTTCGGTCTTGCCGGTGGTCTCCGCCGAAATCGGGATGGTCGGATACATCTCGGCGGTGTCGATGAAATTTACGCCGCGATCCAAGGCCCGCTCGATCTGGGCATGGCCCTCTTGCAGGGTGTTTTGCGTGCCCCATGTCATCGAGCCAAGGCAAAGCGCGCTCACCTGCAAGCCGGTGCGCCCCAATGGTTTTTTCTGCATGTCCAGCCCCCGTCTATCTGTCGCTTGCGGGCAATCTAGCGGATTTGTGGCCCGCGTCACCCCCATATGGCGTCGCTTGAGAACATTTGGCGAACATGATGGATTGCGGCCATGATAACCGCCCCTCTCACCCAGCTGTCCCATCGCCCGCGCCCGGCCCTTACGGTGCTGGGGGATCTGACGCTACCGCTGGCGCGCCTGCATGAGGGCTGCGGCCCGGCGCGCCATACTTTCGCGATGCTGGTGGCGGGGGCCTCAGACGGGCCGGTGCTGTGGATCGCCCCCACCTGGCAGGGCGATCAGCCGAATCCAGACGGCATGTGCCCGCTGGTTGCCCCCGAGCGGTTCTTGTTTGCGACACCACAGCGGCGCGAGGATCTGTTGTGATGCATGGAAGAGGCGGGGCCGTGCCGCTGGTGGTGGCCGATCTGCCGCAGCTCCCCGGCGCACCGCCCGCCTGATGGCATCTCACAGAGGCGCCGGGCGCATGGCAAGTGACGCAAACGTGACATCCAGTACGACCCAGAGCACGTATATCCTTCATGATGTATCGCATTGCCCTTTTGTTGTGTCTGATCGCCGGCCTCGCAACGGCCGCCCCGCAAGATTATCGCCTGAACACGGCCCGCTCGACGGTGGGCTTTACCTATGGGTTTGGCGAGGCTGAGAACAAAGGCGAGATGCCGATCAAATCCGCCACTATGCGGATTGATCTCAGGAATGTTTCGGCCAGCCAGATTGATGTGAACCTTGATGCCAGCGGGGCCAAAGCCGGGTTTTTCTTTGCCACACAAGCGATGAAAGGCCCCGAGGTGCTGGACAGTGAAAACTATCCCACCATCCGGTTCAAATCGACCAAGATCACCGGCAGCCTGCTCGAGGCCACCATCATCGGCGACCTGACCGTGCGCCGCGTCACCCGGCCTGTCACGCTGAACGCCGCCCTTTACCGACAGCGCGGCACCGAGCCGGATGACCTCAACAATCTGACCGTGCTTTTGACAGGCTCGATCAGCCGCTCGGCCTTTGGTGCGGATGGGTTTTCGACCTATGTCGGCGACCGGATCGGATTGCGCATCATCGCGCGTATCGAAAAATAACCCCGCCTGCGGAAAACGACGCCTCTTTGTCGAAAATGATCAAGGCTTATGCGGGGCAGGCTGGCATGTAGAGGGCACAATGCGCGTCATAATTTCATTTGCGGCCCTCTTTTTGTCGGTCATTCTGCTTCAGCTTTCCACCGGGGGCGTTGGCCCTCTGGATGCGCTCTCGGGTTTGGCGCTTGGGTTCACCACCGCACAGATCGGCATCCTGGGCTCGTCGCATTTCCTTGGCTTCTTTATCGGCTGCTGGTTCGCGCCGCGCCTGATGGGAAGCATCGGCCATTCGCGCGCCTTTGCTGCCTTTACCTCGGCCGGGGCGATCGGGCTTTTGGCGCATATGATGGTAATCGACCCTTATGCTTGGGCGTTGATGCGGGTCGCCTCGGGGCTTTGCGTGGCGGGCTGTTATACGGTGATCGAGGCCTGGCTTCAGGCCAAGGTCACCAATGAGACGCGCGGCCGCACGATGGGTATTTACCGGGTGGCGGATATGGGCGCCTCGCTGATGGCGCAGATGCTGATCAGCGTGCTCGCGCCGGCCTCTTACGTGTCCTACAACCTGCTGGCGATACTGTGTTGCGCCGCGCTTTTGCCGCTGACGCTCAGCCGCCTGCGCGAACCTGAAACCCCCGATGCGCCACGCCTGCGCCCGATGCTGTTGATCGCCTGTTCACCGCTGGCCGCTGCCGGGGTGCTGGTCGCGGCGCTCTCAAGTGCGTCGTTTCGGATGATCGGCCCGCTTTATGGCCAGCAGGTCGGCCTTGCCGTGGATCAGATCGCGGGCTTTCTTGCGGTGTTCGTGCTGGGCGGTGCTGTGGCGCAATATCCGGTCGGCTGGCTGGCGGACCGCTATGATCGCCGCTGGGTGCTGATCGGCCTGTCACTTGCCGCGATCCTGAGCAGTGTGATAACCGCCGCCACCCATGATCTTGACACCTTCGGCATCCTGTTGACCGCGTTTTTCTTTGGCATGACGACCTTTCCGATCTATTCGGTCAGTGCCGCCCATGCCCATGATTTCGCCGAGGCCCATGAGCGGGTCGAGCTATCGGCGGCCTTGATGTTCTTTTTCGCCCTTGGCGCTATCGCCGCCCCCCTCATGGCGTCGACCCTGATCGAGCAATACGGTCCGCCGGCCATGTTCGTGATGATCGCCACCGGGCATGGCCTTCTGGTGGTCTTTGGCCTCATCCGCATGCGCATGCGCCCGGTGGCTGAGCGCCGTACGGCCTATGTCTGGGCACCGCGCACCTCGTTCCTGATTGGCCGCCTGACAGGGCGCAGCCGCGACAAACCTTAGACCGGTGCTAGAACTGCCTGCAAAGACGCGCTAAAGGGGTCGCGAACCTTCAAAAGGCAGGCAACATGGCACGGCATCTGATCACATCGGCAATTCCCTATATCAACGGGATCAAACACCTGGGCAATCTGGTGGGCAGCCAGCTTCCGGCCGATCTTTTTGCCCGTTTCCAGCGCAGCCGCGGCAATGAGGTGCTTTTTCTCTGCGCCACTGACGAACACGGCACCCCGGCGGAATTGGCTGCGGCCAAAGCGGGCAAACCAGTGGCCGAATATTGCGCCGAAATGCATGCCGTTCAGGCCGAGATTGCCAAGGGCTTCCGGCTTAGCTTTGATCACTTTGGTCGCTCATCGAGCCCGCAAAACCATGCCCTGACCCAGCACCTTGCCGGCAAACTCTATGACGCTGGCCTGATCGCGGAAGTGATTGAGAAACAGGTCTATTCCAACGCCGACAAACGCTTTTTGCCCGACCGCTATATCGAGGGCACCTGCCCCAATTGCGGCTATGACAAAGCGCGCGGTGACCAATGCGAGAATTGCACCAAACAGCTTGACCCGACTGACCTGATCGACCCGCGCTCGGCGATTTCCGGTTCGACCGATCTTGAGGTGCGTGAAACCAAACACCTGTTTCTCAAGCAATCGCAGATGCGCGAGAAACTGAGCGCCTGGATCGACACCAAGACCGACTGGCCCATTCTGACCACCTCGATTGCGCGCAAATGGCTGAACGATGGTGACGGGCTTCAGGATCGCGGCATCACCCGCGATCTTGACTGGGGCATTCCGGTCAAGCGCGGCACCGAGGACTGGCCGGGGATGGAGGGCAAGGTGTTCTACGTCTGGTTTGACGCGCCGATCGAATACATCGCCTGTGCCGGGGAATGGGCCGAGGCGAACGGTCTGGACGATGCCGCATGGCAACGCTGGTGGCGCACCGAGCATGGCGCCGATGACGTGCGCTATACCCAGTTCATGGGCAAGGATAACGTCCCCTTCCACACGCTTGGCTTTCCGGCCACGATCATGGGCTCTGGCGAGGATTGGAAGC
>CBDTZA010000192.1:0-4732 GCA_965364785.1 uncultured Roseovarius sp.
GTAGATGTTGGACCAGGTGTTTTCCTGACCATCAACAACACCCTGTTGCAATGCGCCGTAAACCTCGGAAAAGGCCATTTTCTGGGGGCTGCCACCGATGGCGTTCATTTGCGCGACCAGAACGTCAGAGGACTGAACGCGGAACTTGAGGCCATTGGCATCCGACGGCGCGATCAGCGGCACGTTGGCCGACATCTGCTTCATGCCATTGTGCCAATAGCCCAGCCCCTGAAGGCCGCGGCGCTGCATCGAATCGAGCATCGCCTGACCCGTGTCCGAGTTCTGAAAGCTGTCAACCGCGTTCACATCAGTGAACAGGAAGGGCAGGTCGAACAGGCGGAACTGCTTGGTGAATTTCTCGAATTTCGAGAGCGAGGGGGCTGCGAGTTGCACATCGCCCTGCAACATGGCCTCGAGCACCTTGTCGTCATCATAGAGGGTCGAGTTGGGGAACACCTCCATGCACATGGTGCCGTTCATTTCCTCGTTGACGCGGTTTTGCAGCAGCGAGGCGGCGATGCCTTTGGGGTGCTTGTCGGTGTTGGTCACGTGGCTGAACTTGATGACAATTTCACCATCATCGCAGGCAGCCATAGCAGTGTTGGCACCAACGGTCAGGGCCAGTGCCGAGACGGCAGCGGTCAAAAATTTCATTCGGGTCTCCTCCCATTTTGAGACTAGTGTACGCAGCGCCCACAAGAGCGCGGTGACGATATCGTGAAAGAAAGGCCGGGCGGTCTCAAGTAATTGTATTGAAAACGCGCGAGATGCCGGAATTTTAATCAATTTCAGAAGGTTGCGCGGCAAAGTTGAGGCAAAAATCTGCCGACTTTGTGCGGGTTGTGCGGAAATCCGCACGGGGCGCCGTTAAATTGTGCGGTTTTTCGCACAAATGATGGGCGGGCTCAGCGGCGGTAATCCTCGGGGCGAATCCCATAACGCGCCAGTTTGTCGTAAAAGGTCTTGCGCGGCAGCTTCAGTGCCTTGGCGGCCTCTGAGGCGCGGCCATTCTGGCGCCCCAGGGCGGCAATCAGCAAAGAGCGTTCGACCCGCGCCATCTGATCACTCAGACCCAGATCCGCCGCCGCACCGTCATCGGGCATGCCAAGCACAAAACGCATCGCCGCCGACATCAGCGAGCGCGCATTGCCCGGCCAATCCTGCGCCATCAGCGCCGCAAGGCGATCGGGGCCAAGCTCGGGGGGCGTCAGCCCGGCCTGCTCGGCCGCCTGCGCCACGTAATGGCGAAACAGCACCGGAATATCCTCGGGGCGCTCAGAGAGGGCGGGAATACGCACGCGCATCACGTCAAGGCGGTAATAGAGATCGGCGTTAAAGCGGCCGGCCTCGACCGCGCCTGCAAGATCGGCGGTGGTGCCACCAATCAGGCGCGCGCTCTTGCCCTCTTCAAGACGTTCGAGCAGCGCGTATTGCGCTTCGGCGGACAGCGCGCCTATTTCATCAAGGAAAAGATTGCCCCCCGAGGCCGCGTGAAACGCCTCGTCAAGCGCGCCGGGTTCCAGCGTTGCGGCGGCGCGTTTGACGTATGGCCCGCCCGCGCCGGGCGACATGTGGTGGATCACCTCGGCCACTTTCGAGACGCCCGCCCCCGCCGGTCCGGTGACCAGCACCTCGGTGCCCGCGCGCGCGGCCTGACGCACCCTCTGGCGCAACTCTTCGGCCAGGTGCGAGGTGCCAAACAGCATCCGCGCCGCCGGATCGCCGGTTTCAAGCTGCGTCTTGAGGCGGCGATTTTCCAGCACCAGCGTGCGGTTCTTCAACGCCCGCTCCAGCACCGGGATCAGGGCGTCGGGCGCACAGGGCTTTTCGAGGAAATCAAACGCCCCTTGCCCTATCGCCTTGACCGCCATCGGAATATCGCCCTCGCCGGTCAGCAGGATCACCGGCAACTCTTCGTCAAGCGCGCGGGTATGGGCCAAAAGGTGAAACCCGTCACGCCCCGGCATGCGGATATCGGACAGGATCACGCCCGCGAAGTCGCGCGCGATATGGTCCTTGGCCTCGATAAAGGAACCGGCGGCGCGCACGGTGTAATCGGCCAGTTCAAGCGTCTGCGCCAGTGCCTCGCGCACGGGCCGGTCATCATCAACCACCAGAACCTGTCGGATCATGCAGCACCCTCCGTTGATTTGGCCGGCTCTTTCAGGGTGGCCACACCGGGCCATGGCTCAAGCTCGACCGTGAATTCCGCGCCATTGCCGGTATTGGCACCGCTGATCTTGCCGCCAAAGCTTTGCACCAGCCCGTAGGATATCGACAGGCCAAGCCCCATCCCATCGCCGACCCCGACCAGTTTGGTGGAATAGAACGGATCGAAAATCTTTTCCGGTTCTTCAATGCCGGGGCCGGTGTCGCGCAGGCGCACGATCACCGGCGCGCCGGCCTCGACCACGATCTCAAGTCGTTTTTGCGCGCTATCGGCCATGGCATCGGCGGCATTGGTGATCAGGTTGATCAGCACTTGCCCAAGGCGCACCTCGCCACCGCGCACCCAGACCGGGGTGTTTGGCGCCTGCCATGCGACCTCGACACCATCGACACGCAGCCGCTCGCCGGTCATCTCAAGCGCGCTGTCGATCACCTGCACGATGTCGACCTGACCCATCGGTTCGTTTTCATTGCGCACAAAGGCGCGCAGGTTGCGGATGATGCGGCTCATCCGATGGGCCATTTCATCAATCCGGCCAAGGTTTTCGGCGGCTTTTTCCGGCTCGTTGCGATGCAGGAAGGCCCCGCCATTGGCGGCAAATTGCCGGATCGCCATAAGCGGCTGGTTCAACTCATGGCTGATGCCGGCACTCATCTGACCAAGCGCGCGCAGCTTGCCGGCCTGCACAAGCTCGGCCTGCGCGCGTTTGAGGGCGGCTTCGGCCTCCTGGCGCTCACGCACTTCGCGGCGCAGGGCAAGGTTGGTATGGGTCAGGGTCAGGGTGCGCTCTGCGACACGGCCCTCAAGCTGGGCATTGGCGCGCGCAAGGCTGCGCCGCCGCTCTTGGGTAAGCAAAAGCAGCGCGCCAAAGAACAACAGCACCCCGGCCACCGCGCCCGCCTGAAGCGCCGCAATCTGGCGGGCAGGGGCCACATTCACCAGCGCGACGCCGGTCATGCCGATGCGCGGCAAGGCCTGTCCCAGTTGCAGCGCGCGTTTGGGAAGGTAGGGACCAAGATTGACCTGCCATATTTCATGCGGGCCGACGCTGTGGCGGGCAAAGCTGATCGGCGCGCCCTCGGGCGGGATCAGCACCTGTTCGCCCGGCACCCCGCGCCAGCCAAGCAATTCAGAGCGGTTGGACATGAAGACCGCGCCATCATCGTCGACCAGAAACACCGCCGTCTGTGACCCGCGCCAGCCGAATTCGACATTCTCGGCATTGGCCAAAGCCACCAGCGCGCCCTGAACCTGACCATTGCTGCCAAACGACGACGCTGCGAATTGGAACACCCGCCGCCCGGTGGCGCCCTCAACGCCATGCCCGGTGCCAAGCGCACCGTCCATCGCGCGGGTGAAGTAATCCGAGCGCGCAAGGCCCACCGGCGCGCGCGCCTGCGACCCGGCCAGCACATCGCCCGTGGCGTTGACATAAAACAGCGCCGTGGCGCCGGTCCGGTCGGCGGCCGCCACCAAAAGGCGGCGCGCGGCATCCTGCTGATGCGGGGTGGCGGCCCCGCTCAGGGCGGTCAATGTCGGATGCCCGGCCAGTGCAACCGCCTGATCGCGGTAGCGTTGCAGATCAGAGACCAGCCCGCCCAGCACCAGAGACATATCCGCTGTGCCGCGCCGCTCAAGCTGATCCAGTGCCTGACGATAGCCATAATACCAGACGGTGCCGCCGATCAGAGCAACGACAAGCACGAAAGGTACGATAATGAGGGTCCAGGAGGGCGTGCGCGACATGGGGTCTAATCTATCAGCGCCGCGCGCGACTTGGAAAGCGCCAAAGCGTCGGCCTCAGGCGTGCCCGGCATCAGAGGACAGCATCAGGGGAGACACCCCAAGGCGCGCCAATGCGGCCTCCCACTTATCCGGGTTGGGGGTGGTGAAGACAAGATCGTGATCCGCATCGCAGGTCAGCCAGCCATTTTGCGCCAGTTCCGCCTCAAGCTGTCCCGGTCCCCAACCGGCATAGCCAAGCGCCAGAAGCGCCTTGCCGGGGCCGCGCCCCTCTGCCAGATCCTCAAGGATATCAAGCGTGGCGGTCATGGCGAAATCGGCATTCACATTCAGGGTCGAGATCGCCGAATGATAGCCATAGTCATGCAGCACAAACCCGCGCCCATGTTCCACCGGCCCGCCAAAATAGACCGGCAATTCACGCGCATCTTGCCCCATCGTGATCGAGAGCTGATCAAACAGATCGCGTGCCCGCAAGTCCGCCGTCGGCTTGTTGACGATAATCCCCATCGCCCCCTCGGGCGAATGCGCGCATAAAAAGACAACCGCATTGCCAAAGCGCGGATCGGCCATGTCGGGCATGGCAATCAACATTTTTCCGGTCAGGTCCATTTTCTGCGTCAAATGACATACCTCTTTGTCTTTACACAAGAATGGGGGTCGCGGCGCCTCTGTGCAAGCGCGTCATTAACGCCACGCTCACAATTCTCTCTGGAAAGTGAGTTGGCATTCACCGCGAAGTGGCCCATTTCATTACCATGATCAAAACGTTTTTCATCGCTTTCGTCGCGGCCCTGTCGTTTTCGCTACAGGCCGCGC
>CBDTZA010000193.1:0-4732 GCA_965364785.1 uncultured Roseovarius sp.
TAGTCGATCCGCTGGCCGGGTCCTATTACGTTGAAAAGCTGACCGCTGATCTGGCCGATAAGGCCTGGGAGTTGATCGAAGAGGTCGAGGCGATGGGCGGCATGACCAAGGCCGTGGAATCCGGCATGCCCAAGCTGCGCATCGAGGAAACCGCCGCCACTCGCCAGGCGATGATCGACCGGGGCACCGAGGTGATCGTTGGGGTCAACAAGTACCGCAAGGACAGCGAAGACCCGATCGACATTCTTGACGTGGATAACGTCGCGGTACGTCTGTCCCAGATTGTCCGGCTTGAAAATATCCGCGCCAGCCGCGACGAGGCCGCCTGTCAGGCCGCACTTGATGAGTTGACGCGCCGCGCTAAAGAGGGCGGTAACCTTCTGGAAGGGGCGGTTGTGGCCGCGCGCGCGCGCGCCACCGTGGGAGAGATCAGCATGAGCCTTGAAAAGGAATTCGGCCGTCACCGCGCCGAGGTGAAAACCCTGGCGGGTGTTTATGGGGCCGCCTATGCGGGCGATGAGGGCTTTGCCGCGATCCAGAAATCGGTCGAAGACTTCGCCGAGGAAGAGGGGCGTCGCCCCCGGATGCTTGTGGTCAAGATGGGCCAGGATGGCCATGATCGCGGCGCCAAGGTGATCGCCACCGCCTTTGCCGATATCGGTTTTGACGTCGATGTGGGCCCGCTGTTCCAGACACCCGATGAGGCCGCACAGGATGCGGTCGACAACGACGTGCATGTGGTTGGCATCAGCAGTCAGGCGGCCGGGCACAAGACCCTGGCGCCCAAGCTGATCGCGGCGCTGCGCGACAAGGATGCGGGCGAGATTATCGTGGTCTGTGGCGGCGTCATTCCGCAGCAGGATTATGAATTCTTGCAAAAGGCCGGTGTGAAGGCCATTTTCGGCCCCGGCACCAATATCCCCAAGGCGGCCAAGGATATCCTGCGGCTTATCCGTGAAGCGCGCGCCTGAGGTTAGGGAGATGGGGGGCGCTGCCCCCCTGGACCCCCGGGATATTTAGGGCCAGAAGAAGGGGGCGGGTATGAAGCTTGATCATCTGGCGGTGGCCGCAGAGAGCCTTGAGGCCGGGCGTGACTGGTTTGAGGAGCACCTTGGTCTGCGCTTGCAGCCCGGTGGCAGCCATCCGCATTTTGGCACCCACAACCTTTTGCTGGGGCTGGAGGACGGGCTTTATCTTGAGGTGATCGCGATTGATCCGGGTGCAGAGGCACCGGCCTGTCCTCGCTGGTTTGATCTTGACCGCTTTGGCGGGGCGCCGAGGTTGAGCAACTGGATCTGTCAGGTGGATGATCTGGCGGATCTTGTGGCGCGTTATCCAGAGGCTGGGCGACCCGTGGCGCTAAGCCGGGGGGATTTGCGCTGGCAGATGGCGGTGCCCGAGAGTGGAACACTGCCTTATGACAACCTCTTTCCGGCACTGATTGAATGGCAGGGGGACGCGCATCCAAGTGCGCGCCTGACGCCGTCGGGCGCGCGATTGCAGCGGTTGGTGGTCAGCCATCCGCAGGCCGAGGTGCTTGAGGGCGCGCTTGCCCCGGTCCTTGGGGATGCGCGGGTTGTGTTTGAAGCCGGTGCGGCGGGCCTGAGGGCCGAGATTGCCACGCCGCATGGAGTCAGGACCTTGGGATGAGCATCCGGCAGGCCGGGCCGGGCGACATCGAGGCGATCCGGGCGATCTGGAACCCGCTGATCCGCAACACATCGGTCACATTCACCACCCTTGAAAAGACGCCCAATGCACTCGCCGCGGACATTACGGCCCGTGGCGCGGCGTTTCTGGTGATGGAGGAGGCGGGCGCGGTTTTGGGCTTTGCCACTTACGGCGCGTTTCGGGCCGGGCCGGGCTATGCCCACACCGCCGAGCATACGGTTATTCTTGCGTCCGCAGCACAGGGACGTGGCCTTGGCCGGGCCCTGATGACGGAACTGGAAGAGGTGGCGCGGGCGCAGCGGCTTCATGCGCTGGTGGCGGGGGTGAGTGACGAGAACGCCGGCGCAATCGCCTTTCACACCTCGATCGGCTTTCAGCAGGTGGCGCATATGCCCGAGGTCGGGCGCAAGTTTGATCGCTGGATGGACCTTGTGCTTTTGCAGAAACTTCTGTGACTGTGGCGCTGACAAGCCCCTAGAAAGCCGATAGTCTGCGGCCATGTCGATCTGGACCCGCATCACCGAGGCCCTGGCGGCCCTTGCCAGTGGCGAGGGTCTGAGCGCGGTTTTTGACCGCCTGCGCACCGCCCCCGAGCGCAGCGTCGGCTTTACGATTGCGGTGATCGCGCTATCCGCCAAGATGGCCAAGGCCGATGGCTTGGTGACCCGCGACGAGGTGACCGCGTTCCGCGAGGTGTTTCAGATCGCGGCCGAGGATGAGGCGGGTGCTGCGCGGGTGTTCAACCTGGCCCGTCAGGATGTGGCCGGCTTTGAGGATTATGCCGCCCGTATTCAACGGATGTTTGAGGGCGAGCCGGGCACGCTTTGTGTGCTGCTTGAGGGGCTGTTTCACATCGCCATGGCCGATGGGGTTTATCATCCCAAGGAAGATGTATTTCTGGCGCGTGTGGCGGGGATTTTCGGCGTCAAGGATAGCGATTTTCGCACCCTGCGCGCGCGGTTTGTGCCCGAGGCCCGGCCCGATCCCTATTCGGTTCTGGGCGTCACGCAAGGCATGTCACTCGGCGAGGTCCGCAAGGTTTGGCGCCAGATGGTGCGCGACAGCCACCCGGACAAAATGATCGCGCGCGGGGTGCCGCAGGAGGCCGTCAAGCTGGCGGAAAAGCGGCTGATCGATATCAACCGCGCCTGGGAAGAGATTCAGGCCGAAATCAGGGAAGGGGGCGCAGATGCGGATCGCCACCTATAACGTGGAATGGTTCAACGCGCTTTTCGATGATGCGGGGCATTTGCTGGATGATGGTAAATGGTCGGCGCGCTATAATGTGACGCGGGCGGATCAATTGGCGGCGATTGGCATGGTGTTTACCGCGATGGATGCCGATGCGGTGATGGTGATCGAGGCGCCTGATCACAATGGGCGGCGCACCACGGTGACCGCGCTTGAGAATTTCGCGCGCGTCATGAAACTTCGGGCACGCAAGGCGCTGGTTGGGTTTGGCAATGACACACAGCAGGAAATTGCGCTTATGTATGATCCGGATGTTCTTGCGGCAGAGCATGACCCGCAGGGCGATCTGAGCGGCCCAAAGGACAGCGGCGAAGCGCCGCGTTTTGACGGGGTGTTCAAGATTGATCTCGATATTGACGACACCGCCGATCAGGTGCGTTTTTCCAAACCCCCGTTAGAGGCGGCCATCACAACCCGCGACGGGCGCAGGTTTCGCATGATCGGTGCGCATCTCAAATCCAAGGCCCCGCATGGCGCGCAGGGCCACGACGAGGCGATGCGCATGTCGATTGCCAATCGGCGCAAGCAATTGGCCCAGGCGGTCTGGTTGCGCCAGCGGATTGAGGCTTATCTGGCGAAGGGCGAGCCGCTGATCGTGCTGGGCGATCTCAATGATGGTCCGGGGCTTGATGAATACGAACATCTTTTTGGCCGCTCTTCGGTCGAGATCATCATGGGCGAGGGCGGCGAGGCCGGTTTGATGCTGCATGACCCGCATGCCCGCAATGCGCTGACCCGGCGGATCGGCGTGGTGCATAGCACGTCGCGGTTTTACCTGACCCACGAGAAACGCTATTTGCAGGCGCTGCTGGATTACATCCTGATTTCACCCGACCTCATGGCGCGCCGACCGGCCTGGCGGATATGGCATCCGTTTGATGATCCCGAATGCTGGCATATGCCCGATCTGTGCAACGCGCTTTTGACAGCGTCGGATCATTTTCCGGTGACGCTGGATATTGATCTGTGATCTTAAAATCCCGGCATCGAGTGCCTATATGACGATCATGAAACATATACGCCCATATTTCACCGCCGGTTTTCTCACCGCGCTTAGCGCGCTGCCCCTGTCTGCGCAGGACGCAGAAGAAGAGCAGGGTCGCTCGCTTATGGAAGAGGGCGCGCGTTTGTTCCTTGAGGGCATCCAGCGTGAGATGGGTCCGGCCTTGGACGATTTGCGCGGCATGACCGAAGAGATGGAACCGGCCCTGCGCCAGTTTGTCGAGGAAATGGGCCCTGCCTTTGGCGAATTGATGGGCAAGGTTGGCGATCTGAGTGCCTATCATGCGCCCGAGGTTTTGCCCAATGGCGATATCATCATCCGTCGCAAAACCCCGCAGGAGATCGAGCCGATCCCAGAGGGTGAGATTGAGCTTTAGCGCGGGTTCTTGACCACGGCAGTGGCCGACAGCGAGGTTGCCAGCGAGTCAAATCGCGACCGCGCCACTTCGCCGAACAACGGTGCCGCCTCGGATGAGAGACGCAGTTCCAGCAGTTTCTTCTTCGGAAACCAGCGGATTTCACCGAGTTTCGCGTTTTTCTTGAGCCAGAGCATCGCGGCAAACCGCATCGCTTTGCCAAGCACTTCGGCCTCCTGGTGATCACGCTCGGGCAGCAGGGGATCGAGAGCGGCCAAGCGGCTTCCGTCGCGCTTGTTGGAATAGCGATGTAACAGCGCCAGCCCCAGATAGACCCGTTCGGAGTGTTTCAGCCCGCCAAGATTGGCGCGGGTGGAGTTGTCAAAACACACTTCGGCGCGGTAATCGGGGTGCGCGCGCCAGCTTACGTCATGCAAGAGACAGGCCGCGCG
>CBDTZA010000194.1:0-4717 GCA_965364785.1 uncultured Roseovarius sp.
CGTCAGTGGGGTAGTATAACCGTGTCGAGAAAATCAAAAACGCTCATGAGAGCGTGGTATAATGCCCGGCGCCCTCAAGCAGGCGCAGGCTGACCTTGCCGGGCAGGCGGGCGGCCAGAGCCTGGGCCATGGCAAGCGGCACCCATCGGTCGGCTGTGCCCTGCCAGATATCCACCGGGCACAGGATCGAGCCAAGCACCGGCGACCAATCGCTGACATAGGCGGCAATCATCCGGGCATAGCCCTTTGGATGGCGCGAGAAACTATGGCGCAGCCCTTTGCGGATCACTTCGGCGGCGTCGGGGTTTTCCAGCAGGGCATGTTCAGACCCACCGGCACTTGCAAACAGGCGCCGGATCAGAAGATCGGGCGCGGCGCGGGTCAAAACACCCTGCCCATAGGTCAGTGCCGAAAACAGGCCAGGGTGTCGTGCGGCGAGCCGGAACACCGGTTGCCCGGCCATCTGAGGCAGAAAATCACCCAGTTGCAGAGGGGCTGCCGGCGAGATCAGTGTCAGCCGCATAAGGCGCTCTGGGCGCGCTGCTGCGATATGGGCCGCCACCATTGCGCCAATTGAAAACCCCACCACATGGATGCGACCATCGGGGATTTTCCGGGTCATGGAATCAAATTGCGCAAGCGCGCTTTTGATGGTGTCGGTGCCGGGGGTGTCGTCTGCAAAGAGATCAGGCGTCATAACCGGGGAGAGGCCAAAGCGGCCTGCAAAGCCAAGATCAGCGTCCGAGGGGCTTCCGGGGGCACCATGGCAAAAATAGAGGGCCTGTTTCATCGGCACTGCCAATCGTTGTACTATGAACTTACTAAAATGTAATAGGCTCAAGATAAGGCCGTGCGCATGACATAGCAACGCGTAACGCTCGCGGTAAATTCAACGTTTACGGGTGTTTGGGGGAAAGGTGAGAGGCTGGACAACGACCCAAGCGGGGCTCGTTACGGCTGCTTCCTTCCGGATCTGACCGGGTTGGCGAGGTGCCTGCCCGCGCCAACCTCTCACCAAGGTACATAAGGATCAGATCGGGGATTCGCAAGAGACGGAATTCTCCGCCGGTTGGGTTTGTTTTGGGCCCAGCCACAGACCAAGCCGGACAAAGCCCTGCGCCGTGGTGCCAAGAGCGTCAGCCTGCAACGTGGCAAGGTCGCCGGGATGCGCGCGCACGCCCGGCCCGGTGTCAAAGATCACTCGGGTGTCGGGCATTGCGGCAAAGCGCCAGCCGGGGCGCAGCTGTGCCGCGATCCGGGGCTGCGCGGCAATATACTCGGCCAGAATATCGCGCACCGGGCGCAGGCAGGTATGGATCAGGCCGGTTTTGGCAAGCGCGCGGAACGGCCCACCGCCATAGGCGCGATAGCTGTTGGTGGCGATCACGAACCGGGCGCTGTCCGACACCGGTGCGCCGTTATGGCACAGGTCGCGGATGCGGTGGGCCTTTGGCGCCACAAGCCTGCCCGACAGGTCATAGCGCGTGGGCTGTGACAGATCGATCGCATAGCTCAGCCCGTCAATCACATCAAAGTTATGGCCCGGAACGTTTGTGTCCAAAAGCATCTGATCCGAAGTGCCCGGGGTGATCTGGCGAAAGCAGATCGCCGCGCGTTCCAGCCAGTCACGGATATCGCCGCCGGTCACAAGTATTCCGCAAAGGGTGTTCGGAAAAGGATAAAGATCCGCAATATTGCGCAGGCGCAGGGGGCCTGCGGGCATATTGGTGTAGAAGGCTGGGCCGCCGCGCCCGCCGGTCTTGTAGGGGGCCGAGGCCGACAGGATCGCCAAGCCCTCATATGCGCCACCCTTGAGGCCCTTGGTAAGGGCCGTGCGTTGCGCATCATTGACAAGCTGGGTCGAAGGATCGTTGCGCACAAGCGTAAGATAGCTGTGCAGCGGGGTGGTTGTCTGACCAATCTCGCGCTCCGTGAGCTTGAGCGTATGGGCATGCGCCGGGGCAAGGGCGCGACAAAAGGCCGGGTCGGGCGGGATATCGGCGGCGGCGCGCGCTTCGCTGTGGTGGGTCGTCACCTGCCATTTGCCGCTGGCATCTTGCGCCAGGGTCAGGTCAAGCACCCCAAGATGCGAGCCGCGAAAACCCGGCTTGATAAACGGGGTGCCGCGCAGCGAGCCATGGTCGGTATCATGATCGCTCCTGGCCGGATCGGGATAGATCCGGTGGCTGTGCCCACCAACAAGCGCGTCAATACCGGGCACGCGCGCAAGCGCTTGCGCGGCGTTCTCCATCATCGGGCTGTCAGGGCCATCGCCAATGCCGGTATGGGCCAGAACAATCACCAGATCGGCCCCGGCGGCGCGGATCACAGGCACCCAGGCGCAAGCGCTCTCGACCATGTCGCGACAGATCAGGCGACCGTTGAGATGGGCGTGATCCCATGTCATAATCTGCGGCGGCACAAGCCCCAGAACGCCGATGCGCAGGGTCCTGATCTGGCCGGTGTTGTCGCGCAACTCTCGGATGAGCATCTGCCAGGGGGGCAGCAGCGTTTCATCGGCGTCCGGTGTCGTCCCGGCCCGAACAACAGCATTGGCGCACACAACCGGAAAGCGCGCCTCTGGCAGTGTCTTTTGCAGCCAGTCCAGACCGAAGTTGAATTCGTGATTGCCAAGCGAAGCGGCGTCGTAATCAAGCCGGTTCATCGCCTCGACCACCGGATGCTTGCCGTGCCAGCCTTGTCCCGGTTGCGGGGTCAGGTCGCTCATCGGCGTGCCTTGCAGAAAGTCACCGTTGTCAAACAGGACACAGGCGCCGTCATCCACCTCGGAGCGCGCACTTGCGATCAGCGTGGCCAGCCGCGCCAGACTGTAAGGAAGGCCGGGCGTGTTGGTGAAATAGTCAAACGGCAGGATATGCCCATGCACGTCAGTCGTCGCCAGTATTCTGAGCGCGACTGTGGCAATGTCACTGGGGGGCGCCTGTGGCTCTGTTTTATCCGGTGTCGTTTGGGTCAAATGTGCAACGCCCTTGGTCGGGTGTGAATCACCATTCAATGGAGGTAGTTTTTACCAAGGTATTTGGCAAGGTCTTGGGGAAATCTGACTGCTTGGCCACGTTTGACATAGGCGAGACACGGGCGCAATACACTATAGGTTGCACATTGTTTCGGCGGTGTAGTTTTTTGGCCCTAACTCTTGTGCTGAGCCCCCAGGCGTCGTGTAGATGGCGAAACGAAATTCGGGGTGTGGCGATGCGACAGGCAGAAACGGTGACATTCGGGGGCTCGGGTCTTGACCGGGCGGACGATCTGCGCGGCGACGAGGCGGCGATTTCATTCGCAAGGGCCGAAGGGCGCGCAAGCGCCGTCGTGTTGTGGCGGGGCAAGCCACTGGTAGCGGCAGAGGCGCTTGACCGGCTGATCCGGGTGCCGGTCGATCACCCGGTTCTGGCGCGCTACAAGGTGCCGCCGATCCTGCTTGGGCGCGAGGAAAACGGCGACCTTGTCTTTGCGCATGACATATCCGCCTGGGTGCCGCCGGGGCTTGAACCCGATCAGCTTGACAGTTTTCTCGATGCCTCTGAACAGGACCACCCGGATTTGCCGGAGGGCGCGGTCTTTGCCGAATTGCGCCGGGTGATGACGCATCTGAATGCGCGTGACGCAGAACTTGCGGCGACGGCCAAGGCGGTGTTTGCCTGGCATCAGAGCCATCGGTTCTGTGCCCGGTGCGGGTCTGAGAGCCGGATGATTCAGGCCGGGTGGCAACGCGCCTGCGATAGCTGCGGTGGCCAGCATTTCCCACGCACCGACCCGGTTGTGATCATGCTGATCACGCGCGGCAACAAGGTGTTGATGGGGCGCTCGCCTGCCTGGCCCGAGGGGATGTATTCGCTGCTCGCCGGTTTTATCGAACCGGGCGAGACCATCGAGGCCGCCGTGCGCCGCGAGGTCTGGGAAGAGGCGGGCATAAAGGTTGGACAGGTCAGCTATCTTGCCAGTCAGCCCTGGCCGTTTCCGGCCTCGTTGATGTTTGGCTGTCGTGGTGAGGCGCTGAGTGACGAGATCACCATCGACCCCAAGGAGATTGAGGCCGCCATGTGGTGCAGCCGCGAAGAGATCATGCAGGCCTTTGCCGGGCAGCACCCGTTCATGTTGCCGGCGCGTAAAGGTGCAATTGCGCATTTTCTTTTGCAAAACTGGCTTGCCGACAGCCTGGATTGACGCGACAATGCCGCCGGGCATTTGGCAAAATAATAAGGGCAGAACCGATGCAGTTCAGCACCAAGGAAGACATAGAAGCGCCGATCGAGACGGTTTTCGCGGAAATCACCGACTTTCAGGGCTTTGAACGCTCCGCTCTGCGCCGTGGCGCCGAGGTGCATCGGATTGATGACCGGGTAGTGCCGGGCGTTGGCATGGCCTGGCATATCGGGTTCATGATGCGCGGCAAGCGGCGTGAAATCGACATGCAGGTCAGCAATTATGACCGGCCCAACGGGATTACCCTGTCGTCGATGTCGCCCGCAATGGGGGGCGCGATGGTGGTGGACCTTGTGGCGCTGTCGCGCGGGCGCACCCGCATGTCGATTGACATCACGCTGGAGCCCAAGAACCTTGCCTCGCGGCTTTTGGTGCAATCGCTCAAGCTGGCGCGTGGCAAACTGACCAAACGCTTCAAACTGCGGGTGGCCGAATACGCGATGGATATGGAAGAGCGCTCCAAGCGGAGTGTCTGAGGGCGCGGCGCATTCCG
>CBDTZA010000195.1:0-4711 GCA_965364785.1 uncultured Roseovarius sp.
TAGGTCTTTCATGTCGAAACGAAAGGGGATTTCACCTGTTCTCATGTTGCACCACTTATTTGAATTTTGGCGATCATAGCGGGCCTAAACCATGTGGTCACCCTAAAACCATCGCGCAAAAACTGTCACTAGATCGGCAATAGAAATCCCCGATGGTGAAATTATTCAATAATTTCAATGGTGTATGGCGGAGAGACAGGGATTCGAACCCTGGGATCCCTTGCGGGATCAACGGTTTTCGAGACCGCCCCGTTCGACCACTCCGGCACCTCTCCGCGGGGGTCTGGTGGGGGGCGTTTAATTGCCTTTGGTAGGGGGGGCAAGGGGTTTTCCATTGTTTGTCAGGATAATTTGCATAGGTTGTAAGAAGCCGCATTTTCAGACCCTCAGAGAAGGACAAATCACAATGCTTCTGACCCCGATGCGCCAGGCGCCGCGCTTGGCGCGGATCGTGTTTCTTGGGGCGCTTCTTGTGCTGATCGGCCTTTTGCCGCTGCGCGCGGCGGATCGCGACCGGCTTGAGGCGTTTCTTGAGGTGACGGGCTTTGGCGTGGCGCTTGACAGTATCGCGCTTGCCGCTGCGGATGCGCCGGCCATGCTTGGCCTGTCGGCCAGCGATTTCGGCCATGACTGGGCGCGGGTGGCGGGAGAGGTGTTTGACACCTCGCGGATGCGCACCACTGGCCTTGATATCCTGTCCGAGACCCTGAGCGACGAGATGCTGATCCATGCGGCGGATTTCTATGCCTCTGACCTTGGTCAACGCCTTGTCGCGGTCGAGAATGCCTCGCATATGGTTGAGGATGACGCCGCCAAGCGCGCCGAGGGCGAGGTCTTGCTGGCAAAGGCCGACGACGCGCGCCTCAAGGTATTGCGCGATATGAATGCGGCGGTTGACGGGGCCGGATCGGGCGTGCGCGCGGTGCAGGAAATTCAGCTTCGGTTCTTGCTGGCGGCGTCTTATGCGGGCGTGCTTGAGGGTGAGCTGGACGAAGACAGCCTGCGCGCCATTCTGGCCGAGGGCGAAGACGACCTGCGCGAGGCCTTGCGCGCCTCGGCCCTGGCCAATGCGGCCTATACCTATCAGGACCTGAGCACCGATGACCTTCGCGCCTATGTCGAGGCGCTGCAACAGCCCCTGATGGCGCGGGTTTATGAGCTGATGAATGCCGTGCAATACGAGATCATGGCCAGCCGGTTTGAGGTTCTGGCGGCGCGGATGGCCGATATGCATCCCGGTGAAGAGCTATGAGACACCCTGCGCAGATCAACCGTGCGCACATCACGTGGCGCGCGCGGCTTGGGGGGCTGCTCTTTGCGGCCCTGATGGCGGGCCCGGCTTTGGCGGATCGCGCCGAGGATATGGACCGCCTGATGACAGCGCTGCGGTTTGGCGAGACCATCAAGATCATGCGCGAAGAGGGGCTGCGCTATGGCGGCGAGGTGGGCCAGGAAATGCTTGCCAAGGCAGAGCTTGCCCGCTGGGACGCTATCGTGGGTCAGGTCTATGACCACGATACCATGCAAAACAAGGTGACCGAGGGCTTTAACGCCGCTCTGGACGGGGTCGATCTGGCCCCGCTTCTGGCGTTCTTTGAAGGGCCGGGGATCGAGATTGTCGCGCTTGAACTGGCCGCGCGCAAATCCCTGCTTGACCCTGAAATCGAGGCGGCGACCGCAAAGCTTTATGATCAGATGGTCAAGGATGGTGACATTCTGGTCGAGCGTGTAGATGTGTTTATCGACGACAGTGACCTGATCGAGCGCAACGTGACGGGCGCGCTGAATGCCAATCTGGTGTTTTACACCGGTCTTGCCGATGGCGGCGCGCTTGATCTGCCAGAGGCGGATATGCTGGCCGATATCTGGGCGCAGGAAGACGACATGCGCACGCAGACCGAGACCTGGCTGCGCTCGTTTCTGGTGATGGCCTATCAGCCGCTGGCGCGCGACAAGCTTGAGGCCTATATCGCCCTTTACCAAAGCCCGGCGGGGCGCGATTTGAATCGCGCGCTGTTTGTCGCCTATGATGGCATGTACGAAGATCTGTCCTATCAGCTTGGCCTTGCCGTGGCGCTTCAGATGCAGGGCGAGGATTTATAGGCGATATCGTGCAACGACGGGGGCGATGGTGCTTGACTTTTGCCCGGCTTTCCCGAATAAGCGCGCCACCCGGCGGGATGATCTTGCCGGGTTTGTTTTTGAATGACGCCCCAAGGGCGCGCAGTTCGAGGTGGCCATTAGGCCGGAAACGCCCGAAATTTCGGGGACCACAGAGCGCGGAGACGGAAAAGGAAATGCAATGTTTGCGGTCCTCAAGACCGGTGGCAAGCAATACAAGGTGTCCTCAGGGGACATGCTTCGTGTTGAAAAGCTTGCAGCAGATGCCGGTGAAAAAATTCAATTTAACGAGATTCTGATGCTGGGCGGCGACGCACCTGTTGTTGGCGCGCCCTTCATTGAGGGGGCCGCGGTTCAGGCCGAGGTCATTGATCAGGTCAAGGGTGACAAGGTCATCCATTTCGTCAAGCGTCGTCGTAAGCACGGCTCGCAGCGCACCAAAGGCCACCGCCAGCAACTTACGCTGCTGCGCGTGACCGAGATTCTGGCCAATGGTGCGGACAAATCCGGCGTCAAAGCGGCCATCGGTGCCGGTTCGGTATCGGCCACGGCCATGGCCGCCGCTGCAAAGCCCGCCAAGAAAGCCGCAGCGCCCAAGGCAGAAGCGCCCAAAGCAAAAGCCAAGGCAGCCGCCCCCAAGAAAGCCGCGAAAGCCGCCGCCGGTGGCGATGACCTGTCGCAGATTTCCGGCGTTGGTCCGGTAATCGTGAAAAAACTGAATGGCGAAGGCATCACAACCTTTGCTCAGATCGCGGCATGGACGGATGCGGATGTAGACGCGATCGAAGAGAAACTGTCGTTCAAAGGTCGGGTTGGTCGCGAAGAGTGGATCAAACAGGCCAAAGAACTGACTAAAGGCTAAGGAGAGACCAAATGGCACATAAAAAAGCAGGCGGTTCATCCCGTAACGGTCGCGATTCGGCGGGTCGTCGTCTTGGCGTGAAAAAATATGGCGGCGAAGCCGTGATTCCGGGCAACATTGTCGTGCGTCAGCGCGGTAACAAGTTCTGGCCGGGTCAGGGCGTTGGCGAAGGCAAGGATCATACCCTGTTTGCCAAGGTGGAAGGCGCTGTGAAATTCCACAAGGGCATGAAAGGCCGTACCTTTATTTCGGTTCTGCCCGTGGCGGAGGCCGCTGAATAAGCCGACCTTAAGGTTTGAAACAATTAGGGGATCGGCGATACCGCCGGTCCCTTTTCATTTGTGCAGGAGGCAGCCAAGTGAGCGTTGCCGTGATCAGCTTTCTGGCGTTTGGCGCAAGTCAGGTGGGCACACCGGGGCCGGCCAATATGGCGCTTCTGGCCACTGGGGCGCGGTTTGGCTTTCGCGCCGCCCTGCCGTTCGTGGCGGGCGTGGCCTTTGGCAAACAGCTGATCATCTGGCCCATCGGGTTTGGCCTGATGGAGCTGGCGGCACAGGCGCCGGGGATATTCGCGGCGCTGAAATGGATTTCGGCGGCCTATATCTGTTGGCTGGCCTGGAAGGTGGCGCATCTGCGCCTGGGTGGTGGCAAGTCACTCGAGACGCCGCCGGGTTTCATGGCCGGACTGATCGTGCATCCGCTCAATCCCAAGGCCTGGGCGATGATTGTCACGGGATTTACCAATTTCGTGACACCGGGCACCCCGGCCTTGCAGGCGACTGCGGTGATCGCCATTTGTCTGTTTGGCTTACAAGCCATTCTTCATCCGATCTGGACCTATGGAGGGGACCGGATCGCCCAGACCGTGGCGGGGACCACGGCCGAGAAATACCTGATGTGGACTTTGGCGGCGCTGACCGTGGCCTCGGTTCTATTCGTGCTCTTTGGAGGAGGACGCGCATGAAACTCGAGACGATTGTAAATCAGCCGGTGATTGAAACCGAGCGCTTTGATCTGCGCCCGCTCCGAATTTCGGATGCGGGGCTGATCGAGATGAACGCCAGCGATGCGCGCGTGGCGATGAACACCAGCACCATCCCGCATCCCCTGCCGCCCGGCACCACCGAGGCGATCATCGCGCGCGCGCAGGCCGAGGACCGGATCGAGGATTTCTGGGCGATGGACGGCAGCAAGACCGGCGGATCAGAGCTTATGGGCCTGATAAGCCTTGTTCGGCTTGATCGCGATCAGTCGGAAGTTGGCTATTGGGTGACCCCCGCCTATTGGAATACCGGCGTCGCCTCGGCGGCGGTCGAGGCGCTGCTCGCGGCCAATCCGCATAGCGCGCGGATGACCTTTGCCAGCGTCTTTCAGGACAATGCCGCCTCGGCGCGGGTCTTGACCAATTGCGGATTTCAGTATCTTGGGGATGCCGAGACCTTTTGCGTCGCCCGTGGTGCAAAAGTGGCGACCTGGACCTATAGCAGAAAAGCGGATTGAGGCCCTATTGGCCTTTGCGTAAGGATGACACATGAAATTTCTCGATCTCGCCAAGGTCCATATCCGCTCTGGCGGCGGCGGCGGCGGTTGTGTCAGCTTTCGGCGCGAAAAGTTCATCGAATACGGTGGGCCCGATGGCGGTGACGGCGGCAATGGCGGCTCGGTCTGGGCCGAGACGGTTGACGGTCTCAACACGCTGATTGATTTCCGCTATCAACAGCACTTTTT
>CBDTZA010000196.1:0-4685 GCA_965364785.1 uncultured Roseovarius sp.
GCCGGGGCAACGATGTGGCTGTAATCGCCTGCAAGGCTGACGATCAGCGCCGCAGTCGGTTCCGCCAGACGGTGACCAAGCGAAGCGTCCTCGGCGACCAAGACCTTGGAAACACCCGCTATTTTTGCGGCGGCCTCACCGGCGGCGGCGGCAGATGCGCCACAGCAAAGCGCGGTAACATCGCCCAGTTTCGCGGCGGCCGTTACGGCCTTTGCGGTGGCGTCCAGCGACAGTTCACCATCGGTGACTTCTGCGAGAAGTAGAACAGACATTACACGGCCCCCGCTTCTTTTAGTTTTGCAATAAGCTCGTCCACCGACCCAACGATGATCCCGGCAGCGCGGGAGTCGGGCTCGGACGTGCCGGTGATTTCAAGACGCGGTGTGACATCGACGCCGTAATCGGCGGCGGTTTTCTCATCCAGCGGCTTTTTCTTGGCCTTCATGATGTTGGGAAGCGAGGCATAGCGCGGCTCGTTCAGGCGCAGATCGACCGACACGATGGTCGGCATGGTCACCTTGATGGTCTGAAGACCGCCGTCCACTTCGCGTGTCACGACCGCATGATCGCCGTCAATATCAAGCTTGGAGGCAAAGGTGGCCTGGCTCCAGCCCAACAGCGCCGAGAGCATCTGGCCGGTGGCGTTCATATCGTTGTCGATGGCCTGTTTGCCGCAAAGCACGACGCCGGGCTGTTCTTCGTCGATCACCGCCTTGAGGATCTTGGCCACGGCCAAAGGCTCGATATCGGTGTGAACGTCATCGGCGGCGATCACCAGAATGGCACGATCCGCGCCCATTGCCAGCGCGGTGCGCAGCGTTTCCTGGGACTGTTTGACGCCGATGGATACGGCTATCACCTCTTCGGCCTTACCGGCCTCTCTCAGGCGAATTGCCTCTTCAACCGCAATCTCGTCAAACGGGTTCATCGACATTTTGACGTTAGCTAGATCGACACCGCTGCCGTCCGCCTTGACGCGGACCTTCACGTTATAGTCGATCACGCGCTTGACAGGTACGAGCACCTTCATTGGCATGGTCTCCCTCAGATTGATGAAGAGCCGGCGACTCTTCGGTAAAGCTATCTTGCGCGTTGATACCGGGTCTGGCGCTGGTGAAACAGGGCAAAATCGTCACGTTTGCGTCTGGCGACGTCGCGTTTCAGGTTTTGAACGCAAGGATCTTGCGAGAGTGTTTCAAGCGGCCGCCGATCCGGGTACGCGCGCACCGGGTTTGCCACGTTCAGCGGTTCGCGCCCGGAACCCACAAAACATCGTCCTTGCCGCCATCATTGGCCATGCGCGAGGCGACAAAGAACCAGTCGCTCAGACGGTTAAGGTATTTCACCGCCGCCTCATTCACCTGTTCGATCGTTGCAAGTTCCACCGTAAGCCGCTCGGCACGGCGCGACACGGTGCGACACAGATGCAGATGCGCCGCAAGCGCCGATCCACCGGGCAGCACGAAACTGCGCAGCGGCTCAAGATGCTTGTTCATCGCATCAATTTCCGCCTCAAGCCGGTCAACCTGGCTCGCGGCCATGCGCAGCGGCGGATACTCGGCACCTACGTCCTTATCCATATCCGGACGACACAGGTCAGCACCAAGATCGAAAAGGTCGTTCTGAATGCGCGCCAACGCCGCGTCGGTCTCACCAGCGGCGGCAAGCCGGGCAAGGCCGACGGTCGCGTTGGCCTCGTCGACAGTGCCATAGGCGGTCACGCGGGCCGAATGTTTGGCCACGCGCGCGCCATTGCCAAGCGCGGTTTCCCCGGCATCGCCGGTGCGCGTGTAAATCTTGTTCAATACGACCATAGGTTAGCCCCCTTGCCTGCGGAAATAGACGAAAACCAGGATCAGCGCGATGGCGATGGCCTGCGCGATCAGACGCCATTGCATGAATTTGTTGGATCGCTTGGCGTTCTCGATCCCCTCTTTGCCAAATGTGCTGATCCCCCTGATCAGGATCACCGCCACGGCAATACAGGCAATAGCCACGAGGATGAAAAGCGGGTCTTGCAGCATGAGAGCGTCCTTTCCGAGTCGGTCCTAAGGGCCACATGTAGGCGTCCCGGAGCAAAAAGCGAAAGGGAAAACATGACGCAGCCCCGATACGAGGGCGGCACGCAAGCGCCGGATAAGCGGCTAACCCTTGCTCAAAATCCAATCAAGCGCCCGCGCCGGCAGAATACGGCGCAGCGTGCCCATCAAATAGGTTGGCGTTGTCACATAATAGCGCAGCTTGGGGCGCGGTGCCTCAAGCGCATGCACCAGCTTTTTGGTCACCGCCGAAGCGGGCCATTGCGGGCCCTTGCTGCTGCCTTTGTAGAGCTGATCCAGCAGGGTTGCGCGATATTCATCGACGCGGGCAGAATTTTCCCAGTCGATCCATTTCTCGAACTGCTTTATCGCATTGCTGCGAAACGCGGTGTCGATCGGGCCTGGGTCAAGAATCGAAACGTGAATACCCGTACCCTTCAGCTCCATGCGCATTGAATCGCTCAGGCCCTCAACGGCAAACTTCGTGGCCACATAGGCCCCGCGCCATTTCATCGCAACAAGCCCAAGCACCGACGAGCATTGCACAATCCGCCCCGCCCCTTGCGCGCGCATCACCGGAATAACCCGACGGGTCAGGTCATGCCAGCCGATGAAATTCGCTTGAAAAATGGTCCGCATCGCCTCGGTCGGGATATCCTCGACCGGACCGGCAATCGCATAGGCCCCGTTGTTGAACAACGCATCAAGCCGTCCACCGGTCGCCTCAAGCACCTCGCCAAGGCCTTTGGCGATGCTCGCCTCATCCTCGTAATCAATCCGCGGGCTGTCAAAGCCCTCGCTGCGCAAGCGCACGCAATCGGCCTCTTTGCGGCAAGAGGCAAAAACCCGCCACCCCCGCGCCCGAAGCCCGTGGGCGGCATCATATCCGATGCCCGTAGAGCAGCCGGTAATCAGTACAGTTTTTTCAGTCATGGCGCCGTTCTGACCTGCGCCGCGATCCGATGCAAGCCTAGTTTGCTGCCGTCAAAAGCCGTTCCGCCATCCAGCCGATAAGCCCGGTCTCTTGCACCTCCAGCTTGATCCAACCGTTGCCGGGATCGCGCAGCACAACGACTTCGGTTCCGCGCATCAGCTGGCCGACCCGGCCAAAATTAGTACCGGGGCCCATGCGCATGTTAACCTTGTGGCTGGCCACTTTGCGGATGTCGCGTTTTTGCGACAGCGTGTTTTGTTTTGGTTCTGCAATCTCCGAGACCTCGGCAAGATCGGGGGTTTGGGGCACAACCACAGGCGCGGCCTTGACCGTGGGCACGTTGATCACTTCCAAAGTCGCCACGCTCGGCGCCGCCTCGGCAGAGGCAAGCGTGACGGCCACGCGTTTGCCGACCGTCAGGCCCAGATCATGCAGCGAGGTGATGGTCCGCGTCACAGAGGGCGCGGGCGCGACCGCGCCGCCCTGTGCAATTTCGATCACATTCACCCGCAACGGGCGCGGCTTGGGGCGCTGATTGTCAAGAACCGCGCGCGCCTGAATGGAATTGGCTGTCGGGCGATAATCTGCCCCCCCGCTGAGGACGTAAAAAGACCATCCCAGAAATGCAAAACTCACAAGAATAAAGCGCCACATCGCGCATCCCCCACTTAACCCACAAAAATTATCTAAAAGCTTGGCAGCTGCATCCATTATATCCGATTCGCGCCTTTGATTTAGGGGGAATTCACAAAACTTTCCGCCCCTGTGGTTTCTATGTGCTTTACGTGGATTTATGCCGAGGGTATCACCGCATCTATGAGTGATTTGCTGGATGACCCCAACATGCTGCCCGAGGCTGTGCCAGAAACGCTGCGCCGGGCGATTGGCGAGCGCTATCTGACCTATGCGCTCTCAACAATCATGCACCGTGCACTTCCCGACGCGCGCGACGGGCTTAAACCGGTTCACCGCCGCATCCTTTTCGCGATGCGCGAGCTGCGGCTAAGCTCGACCGGGGGCTTTCGTAAATCCGCCAAGATAAGCGGCGACGTGATGGGCAACTATCACCCGCATGGCGACGCGGCGATCTATGATGCGATGGCCCGCCTCGCCCAGGATTTCGCGGTGCGCTATCCGCTGGTCGATGGTCAGGGCAATTTCGGCAATATCGACGGCGATAACCCCGCCGCCAGCCGTTATACCGAGGCGCGCATGACCGCTGTCGCCGAGGCGATGCTTGACGGGCTGAACGAAAACGCCGTTGATTTTCGCGACAATTACGATGGTACGCTGACCGAACCGGTCGTGTTGCCGGCCAGTTTCCCGAACCTTCTTGCCAACGGGTCAAGCGGGATCGCGGTGGGCATGGCCACCAACATTCCGCCCCATAACATTGCCGAGCTGGTCGATGCCTGTCTGCATCTGATCAAGACACCGGATGCGCGCGACGACACCCTTCTTAACTATATTCCCGGCCCCGATTTCCCCACCGGCGGGGTGATCGTCGAGCCGCCTGAAAGCATCGCACAGGCCTATCGCACCGGGCGCGGCTCTTTCCGGCTGCGCTGTAAATACGAAGTCGAGGATCTTGGCCGTGGCCAATGGCAGATCGTGGTTACCGAAATCCCCTATCAGGTGCAGAAATCCAAGCTGATCGAAAAGATCGCAGAGCTGATCCAGACCCGCAAAGTGCCGATTCTGGCCGATGTACG
>CBDTZA010000197.1:0-4676 GCA_965364785.1 uncultured Roseovarius sp.
AGAACTCAAACGCCACTTAGGGCTGGGTCTTCAAGGTGGGTAAGAGGTTTTCCAAAAACGCTCCTTTTTGGCACATGCGCCAATCACCTCAATTTACGCTACCAAAAACCCCGTTCAAAACTCAAGCAGCTGTTGAAGGTTTTTGCTTCTCCAGAGGTAACAGCCATTCGCGGCGTTGCAGAAGTTCGGCAGGATGGGCTCAATTCTGCCGCCCGCAGCGAGTTGCAAGCCGATGCTGTCGTGACGTGAGGCGGGTCTGGACTTGGCGGCGCGGTTGCGCGCATGGGGCTTGGCCAAATCTGCCACCTCTTGTGGCCGATTCGATTTCATCCACAACTTATTGTGGTTATCCCCAATAAATAGCTTTACAGGCTGCGTGAAAGGCCTCACCATATCTTGTATTGACGGCGGGAATAGCCCCCGTTGATAGAGCAGGCACCTAGCGCTTGGGGTGCGTCGCGACCCCCGCGCTATGGCAAATGAGGTGGCGCAATGGCCCTTTCCGAGCAGTTCTTGCAGGACGACATTCACCCGATCGACATTGTCGAGCATATCGCCGAGCATCACGACTGGGAGTTTGACCGGATCGGTGATGATCAGATCGCGATGGCGGTTGAAGGCCAATGGCGCACCTATTCGATCACGCTGGCCTGGTCGGGTTATGACGAGACCCTGCGGCTTGTCTGTACCTTCGAGATGGAGCCGCCAGAGCATAAAATGCCGGTGCTTTACGAGATGCTGAACGACATCAACGATCAGTGCTGGGCCGGGGCGTTTACCTGGTGGGGCAAGCATAAATTGATGGTCTACCGCTATGGTCTGGTGCTGGCGGGCGGGCAGGATGCCACGCCGGAACAGATCGACACGATGATCAGTGCCGCCGTGACCAGCGCCGAGCGCTATTATCCGGCGTTCCAGCTGGCGATCTGGGGCGATAAATCCCCCAAGGATGCCATGCAGGTCGCCATTGCAGAGGCCTTTGGTCGCGCGTAACACTTGCCCCCGCAATATGACGAATGGATGCGGGGGATTTACGATGAACATGGATCATGTGGCCGAAAACGGTCTGGTTTTGCTAGGCTGTGGCAAGATGGGCGGCGCCATGCTGCAAGGCTGGCTGGCGCAAGGGTTGCCGCCAACATCGGTCTGGGTGATTGATCCAAATCCGTCGGACTGGCTGCGCGGGACCGGGGTTGGCATCAATGTTGATCTGCCCGCAAACCCGTCCATCGTTCTGATTGCTGTCAAACCGCAGATGATGGGTGAGGCGCTGCCGACGCTTGCGGCGATGGGCAATGGTGCAACGCTGTTTGTCTCGGTGGCGGCCGGCACGCCGATTGCGGCATTCGAGGCCGCTTTGGGCGCGCAAAGCCCGATCGTGCGCGCCATGCCCAACACCCCCGCCGCCATCGGTCAGGGGATCACCGCGATCATCGGCAATGCCCATGCAAGCGTGGCGCAGGTCGATCTTGCCGAGATGCTGTTGCGCGCTGTCGGTCAGGTGGTGCGGCTTGAGGCAGAGGATCAGATGGATGCGGTCACCGGCGTGTCCGGGTCCGGTCCGGCCTATGTGTTTCATATGATCGAATGTCTGGCCAAGGCCGGCGAGGCGCAGGGTCTTGCACCCGCCCTGGCAATGCAGCTTGCGCAGGCGACGGTTGCGGGGGCCGGCGCTCTGGCCGAGGCCGCCGATGAAACCCCGGCGCAATTGCGGGTCAATGTGACAAGCCCCAATGGCACCACGCAGGCCGGGCTTGAGGTACTGATGGACCCACAAAACGGCCTGCCGCCCCTGATGCGCAAAACCGTTGCGGCGGCTGCGAAACGCTCGCGGGAGCTTGGCAATGGCTGAGATCACCTTTGACGATTTCCTCAAGGTCGATATCCGCGTTGGCCGCGTCACCCGCGCCGAGCCCTACCCCGAGGCACGCAGGCCGGCGATCAAGCTTTGGGTCGATTTCGGGCCCGAGATTGGCGAGAAGAAAAGCAGCGCGCAGATCACCACGCATTACGATCCCGAGACACTTATCGGGCGTCAGGTTATGGCGGTGGTCAACTTTCCGCCACGCCAGATCGGCAAGTTCATGTCGGAAATTCTGGTTCTCGGGCTGTCCGATAGCAATGGCGAAATCGTTCTGATAAGCCCCGATCAAGAAGTGCCAATCGGAGAGAGACTGCATTGAAACGTGTCCTGTTGACCCGGCCGCTGCCGGATCGCGTGGTTGAGGCCGCGCGCAGCCATTTCGAAGTTGAACTGCGCGACGATCCGGCCCCGCTCAAGCTTGGTCAGATGCGCGGCGCATTGGCGCTTTACGATGGGATTTTGCCGACACTTGGCGATATGTTCTCGGCGGATGTCTTTGCCGATGCGGGGAATCCGCGCTGTAAGATTCTGGCGAATTTCGGGGTGGGCTATAACCACATTGATGCAGCGGCGGCACGGGCGGCGGGGATCAGTGTGACCAACACGCCCGGCGCGGTGACCGATGCCACCGCCGATATCGCGATGACCCTGATCCTGATGAGCGCGCGGCGCGCGGGCGAGGGCGAACGGATGGTGCGCGCGGGCAAATGGCCGGGCTGGAACCCGACGCAGATGCTTGGCTTGCATGTCTCGGGCAAGACCGTGGGGATCATCGGCATGGGTCGGATCGGGCAGGCGATTGCACAGCGCTGTCACTTTGGCTTTGGCATGGATGTGATTTATTACAACCGCTCGCCCAAACCGATGGAATTTCCGGCGCGCCAGGTCGAGAGCCTTGAAGCGCTTGCGGCTGAGGCCGATATCGTGGTTGTGGCCGTGCCCGGCGGGGCTGAGACCCGTCACATCGTCGGCGCGCCGGTCTTTGAGGCGATGAAGCCGACAGGTCATTTCGTCAATATCGCCCGTGGCGATGTGGTGGACGAGGCGGCCCTTATTGCGGCGCTGCAAGCCGGTGCGATTGCGGGTGCCGGGCTTGATGTCTACGAGAAAGAGCCAATCGTGCCCGAGGCACTTAAGGCGTTGGAGAATGTCACGCTCCTGCCGCATCTGGGCACTGCTGCCCTTGAGGTGCGCGAGGCGATGGGTTTTATGGCGGTTGAAAACCTGCGCGCCTTCTTTGCGGATGAGACCCCGCCCAATCTTGTGAACTAACCCAACACCCCGCCATCGACCGGCACGCCGGGGGTTTGGCAGGGGATTTGAGTATTTATGCCAAGAAGAAGGGGTTTTCGGGTCTCTTAAGTGCTGTGCCGTGGTGTCAGGCTTGACGGCGGGGGATGCATGGGCTGATCTGGCGGGAAGCCGGAGGAGAAAGACCATGTATCAACCCGCCATTACGGGATCGGGCGTATTTACCCCGTCAGAGGTTATTACCAATGACGAGTTGGTGGTGGCCTTTAATGCCTATGGCGAGGCGTTCAACGCCCAGAATGCCGAGGCCATTGCGGCGGGCGAGGTCGAGGCGAAGGCCGCGTCATCCTCTGAGTTTATCGTCAACGCCTCTGGGATCGAGCAGCGCTATGTGATGGATAAATTTGGCGTGTTGGACCCGCAGGTGATGCGCCCCAATTTGCGACAGCGCAGCGACGACGAGCCGGGGATCATGGCGGAAATGGCGCTTGATGCCTGTACCAAGGCGCTGGCGCAGGCCGGGCGCGGCGCGGATGAGGTTGATCTTGTGATCTGCGCCGCCAGCAATCACGAGCGCGCCTATCCGGCGATTGCGATTGAAATTCAACAGCTTTTGGGCGCCGGCGGCTTTGCCTTTGACATGAATGTCGCCTGTTCCTCGGCGACCTTTGGCATTCAGGCAGCGGCGGATATGATCCGGGCCGGATCGGTGCGGCGTGCGCTTGTGGTGAACCCTGAAATCTGTTCGGGCCATCTTGAGTGGCGCGACCGTGATTGTCATTTCATTTTTGGCGATGTTTGTACCGCCGTGTTGATCGAGCGCGCAGAAGAGGCAGAGGGCGCGCATTTCGTGATCCGCTCGACCCGCTGTGCCACGCAGTTTTCCAACAATATCCGCAACAATAACGGATTTTTGCGCCGCAACCGGCCCGATGGCATGGCGGATCGGCGCGACATGCAGTTCATGCAAGAGGGCCGCAAGGTGTTCAAAGAGGTGTTGCCGATGGTCTCGGGGCATATCCTTGAGCATCTTCAGGGTGAGGGTGTCACGGCGGATGATCTGCGGCGGATTTGGTTGCATCAGGCCAATAAGACGATGAACGATTTCATCGGCAAAAAGGTTCTGGGCCGGGTGCCGGAACCGGGCGAGCAGCCCAATATCCTGCAGGATTATGCCAATACCTCGTCGGCGGGATCAATCATCGCGTTTTCCAAATATTCCGATGACCTTACCGTGGGGGACCGGGGGCTTATCTGTTCATTTGGTGCCGGTTATTCGGTAGGTTCGGTTCTGCTTGAGCGGGCCTGAGACAGGATTTAACCCAACGCGCCACTGGGACTAATTTGGAAATGACTTTCTAGGCTAAAGTGATTATGGGAAAACATATGTTGGATTTCCCCTGGGTTTTGGGGGCAAGAACTGGGGAAAATGCGGATGTCGAGGATGGGAAGTTACCTCAAGAAGCACACCGAGGCTTTGGTCAAGGATGTCGGGATCGAGGCGGCGTGCAAGCTGACCGGCAAGTCGAAGGCGACGCTGGGGCGGTATTATTCGGACCAC